>JACQYS010000020.1 GCA_016208105.1 Desulfovibrio sp. | reverse complement strand
GCATCTTCAAAAATACCTCGATGAATTCTGCTACCGATTCAACCGCCGTTTCTGGCCTGGGCAGGGCTTCGACCGCCTCTTGAGGGCCTGCTCCAGTGCCACCCCTGTCACCTATGCGGAGTTAAGGGGATAGCCACGTATCGAAAAGGCCAATGCCCGGCCGAACCAGGCGGCTCTGCGCGAAAAGGAACTGGGCATCTGGCAGACGGTGAGTTGGAAGCGCTACCTGGACATCACCGCCGAGTTCGCAGCGGGACTTGCGGAGTTGGGCCTTGGCAGGGGCGACATCGTCATCCTCATTGGGGACAATCGTCCGGAATGGTTTTTTGCCGAGCTTGCCATCCAGTCCCTGGGAGGCATGGCCCTGGGGCTGTATCAGGACGCTCCGGCCGACGAGATCACCTATGTTTTCGAACTCTCGCAAGCCAAACTGGTGGTGGCCGAAGACCAGGAGCAGGTGGACAAGATACTCTCCATCCGGCCAAAGCTTAAGCATCTTCGCCACATAGTCTATCACGATCCCAAAGGCCTGGCCGGGTACAGGGAAGAGGGGCTTACGACCTTCGAGGCGGTGTGCGAGCTGGGCCGGGGAAAAACTCAAGGGTTCGAGGACAGGGTAAAGGCTCTTTCCCCTGACGATCCCTGCCTTGTCGCCACCACCTCCGGCACCACGGGGCGGCCGAAGCTCGCGGTGCTCTCCCACAAAAACCTCTTGTCCATGGCCTCCAATCTCGGGCGCGTGGATCCCAAGGGGCCTGACGACGAGTTCGTCTCCTTTCTCCCCCTGGCCTGGATGGGCGAGCAGATGATGGCCGTGGCCTCGGCCCTGCTGTTCGGCTTTTGCGTGAGCTTTCCAGAAGAACCAGACACCGTTCAGGAGGACATCCGCGAGATAGGGCCGCACATCCTGTTTTCCCCGCCCCGCGTGTGGGAGAACCTGGCTGCCAGGGTGCGGGTGAAGATCATGGAGAGCACTCCCTTCAAACGTACGCTTTTTAACACGTTCATGCCGGTGGGAGAGCGCTGGGCCGAGGCTCGTTTTGCGGGCAAGTCGCCCGGGATTTGGCTTGGCCTGGCCTACATGCTGGCCAGGGCGGTGCTGTTTCGGGCCCTCAAGGACCGTCTGGGCTTTTCCCGTGTCCGCTCCGCCAGCACCGGCGGCGCCGCCTTGGGGCCGGACACCATGAAATTCTTCCACGCCATCGGAGTGAACCTCAAGCAGATTTACGGCCAGACGGAAATCGCGGGCATTTCCTGCATCCACGAGAACGGCAAGGTGGACTTCCTCTCCGTTGGCAGGCCCATACCGGAAACGGAGATAGTGATCTCCGACGAGGGCGAGATCCTCTCCCGCAGTCCGGCCGTATTCCTTGGGTACTACAAGAACGACGAAGCCACGGCCGAGACCCTTCGAAACGGCTGGCTGCGCTCCGGAGATGCCGGACATTTCGACGAAGAGGGCCGGCTGGTGGTCATCGACCGGTTGAAGGACGTGATGCTCCTGGCCGGTGGAACGCGCTTCTCCCCCCAGTTCGTGGAGAACAAGCTCAAGTTCTCGCCGTTCATCAAGGAAGCCTCGGTGCTCGGGCGCGGGCGCGAGTACCTGACGGCCATCATCTGCATCGACGGCGAGATAACTGGAAGATGGGCCGAGAGGCGCCAGATCACCTACACCACCTACCAGGATCTGGCCGCGAAACCCGAGGTGTATGGGCTCATCAAGGACGAGGTGGCCAAGATCAACCAGGTGCTGCCGGCGGATATCCGGGTCCGCCGTTTCGCGTTGCTGTTCAAGGAGTTCGACCCTGACGACGGGGAGATGACCCGCACCCGCAAGGTGCGCCGCCAGATTGTGGAAGAGCGCTACCAACCCTTGGTGGAGGCCCTGTTCAACAGCCAGGAGACCGTGGACCTCACTGTGGCCATCCAATACCAGGACGGCCGCACGAGGCGCATGGGCGGAACCATCCTGCTTGAGACCATGGAGGGGGAGTTCTAACCGTGGAATACTATCTGCAAGTTTTCATTTCCGGCCTGGTTGTCGGCTCCATCTATTCCCTGGTGGCCCTGGGTTTCGTGATCATCTACAAGGCCACCAAGGTGGTCAATTTCGCCCAGGGTGAACTGCTCATGTTCGGGGCGTATGTCTGCTTCTCGCTCACCGTGGAATATGGCCTGCCCTTTCCGGCTGCCTTCCTCTTGACGCTTGGCTTCTCGCTTCTTCTGGGCCTTGCGGTGGAACGCCTGGCCCTTCGGCCCCTCATAGGCCAGCCAATAATAAGCGTGGTCATGGTCACCATCGGGTTGTCGTCGGTTCTCAAATCCCTGGTCCAACTGGTCTGGGGAACCCAGATCAAGGTGTTTCCCCAGGTGCTGCCCGCTGACCCGGTCACCATAGGCGGCCTTCCGGTTGCTCCGGTGTACATCGTGGCGTTCGCCCTCTCGCTGGCCCTCTTTGGCGCTTTTTCGGCCTTCTTCAAGTACTCGCGCACGGGCATCGCCATGCGGGCAACTGCCTTTGATCAGGCGGCGGCGGCCTCCATGGGGATATCCATCAAGCGGATCTTCGCCATGTCCTGGTGCATCGCCGCGGTTGTGTCTGCCATCGGCGGGGTGATCCTCGGCAACATCAACGGCATCAACTCCCAGCTGGGCTACCTGGGTCTCAAGGTGTTCCCGGCGGTCATTCTGGGCGGCCTGGACAGCATGCTCGGCGCCGCCCTGGGCGGACTCATCATCGGTGTGCTGGAAAACGTGTGCGACGGCCTGGCCAAGGATCTATTGAGCCTGGACGGATTCAAGGACGTGGCGGCCTTTGCCGTGCTGGTGGTGGTGCTGATGATAAAACCCCACGGGCTGTTCGGAACCCACGAGATCGAGAGGGTCTAGAATGCAACAGAAGTGCGGTTTGTTTTTCTGTTCCTACCGGGCCGAGTCGGCCTTGTTTCCCAGCGGCTTCCAGCGGGCGTGCCTGGCGGTGTTCCTCCTGGCCCTGACAGTGACTCCGCTGGTAATGAACAGCTACTACGTGTCCATCCTGTGCCTCATAAACATCGCTGTCATCGGGGCGGTGTCGCTGAATCTCCTCACCGGCCTGTGCGGCCAGATATCGCTCGGACACGGGGCCTTCTTCGGAGTGGGCGCGTATACGGCGGGCATCCTGGCGGCCAAGGGCGTGCCGTTTCTCCTGGTGCTGCCCGCGTCCGGGGCGGTGGCCGCACTGGCGGGCATGGCCTTCGGCCTGCCGTCGCTTCGCCTCAAGGGCATTTATCTGGCCATCGCCAGCCTGGCCGCCCAGCTCATACTGGAATACGTCTTCCTGCGCTGGGAATCCATGACAGGGGGATCAAACGGGCTCATGGTCATGGCTCCGAGCATCCTTGGCCTCACGTTCGATTCGGACCTCAAGATGTTCTACCTCACCCTTGTGGTGGCCGCCCTGACCGTCCTTGCCGTTTCCAACATCACCCGCACCCGCCCAGGCCGGGCCTTCGTGGCCATACGCGACCACTATCTCTCCGCGGAGATCGTGGGAGTGAACCTGTTCGCGGGCAAGCTGCAGGCCTTTGGCTTAAGTTCCTTTCTGGCCGGAGTGGGCGGCTGCCTTTGGGCCCACTACACCAACTTCATCACCCCGGAACAGTTCAACATCGGGCTTTCCATCAATTATCTGGCCATGATCATCATCGGCGGCCTGGGCAGCGTTCTGGGCGCGGTGTTCGGAGCAGTGTTCCTTACCATCCTTCCCGAAGCGCTCAATGCCGTGGCCGGGGTGGCCGCCCAGGTGCTTGGAGGCGATCCCACGGCGAGTCTCGCCGCGCTTAAAGGGGGCGTGTTCGGCTTGGTGCTGACCCTCTTTCTCATTTTCGAACCGGACGGCCTGGCCGAGCGCTGGCGAATGACCAAGGCCTATTGGAAGCTCTACCCCTTCGCTCACTAACCAACTGGAGGACGACGCCCGTGAAACACATTCTTAGGCAACTCGCGTGTGGCCTGGCCCTGGTGGCGCTTCTGGCCCCGGCCGCCCTGGCCCAGGAAATCAGCATCGGCATGTTGGCCGACCTGTCCGGCCCCACCTCCGACGTCAGCACTCCCTACGCCAGCGGCCTGCGCGACGGGGCCAAGTACATAAACGATGCTGGTCTGCTGGGAGCGGCCAAGCTGAAGTTCACCCTGGTTGACTATGCCTACAACGCCCAGCAGGCTCTCTCGGCCTACAAGAAGTTCACCTCCCAGGACAAGATACTCTTCCTGCAGGGTTGGGGCACCCAGGACACCGAAGCCCTGACCCAGTTCGTCTCCAAGGACAAGATTCCGACCATCTCTGCATCGTACTCTGCCCACCTGACCGATCCGGCAAAAGCACCCTATAACTTCTTCGTGGCCGCCGACTACTCCACACAGGTCCGCGCCGCTCTCAAGTATTTCAAGGACAACTGGAAGGAGTCCCGGGCTCCCAAGTTGGCCCTTATCTTTCCCAACGTGCCCTACGGGCTGGTCTCCATTCCTCCTGCCAAGGAATACGCAAAAGAATTGGGCTTCGAGTTGGTGGGCGAGGAAAACGTGGATCTGAAGGCAATGGACGCCACCGCCCAGCTCTTGCGCCTGGCCAAGCTGGCCCCGGATTTCACCTGGATCGGCGGCACCACCCAGTCCACGGCCGTCATCTTGAAGGATGCCCAGAAACTGGCGCTCAAGACCCAGTTCTTCACCAATATCTGGGGTGCGGACGAGAACCTGGCCCTTCTGGCCGGACCAGCAGCCGAAGGGGTCATCTCGCTCCAGGCGGCCGTCACTTACGGCCAGGACGTGCCCGGCATGAAGGTCATCGAGAAGCTCACCGACGGCAAACCCCAGATGACCCACTACATCCGCGGTTTCGCCAGCATGCTGGTCATGGCCGAGGGCATCAAGCGCGCCCAGGCCAAGGGCAAGCTTGGCGGCGAGGAGATCAAGGCCGCCCTGGAAACCCTGCGCGACTTCGATCCCATGGGGCTCACCCCTCCCATCAGCTATTTCCCCGACGACCACCGTCCCAACATGAGCGTGTATCTCTACGCTTTCAAGGGCGGGAAATTGCAGCTTCTGGCCAAGCAGTCCCTGGAGCGCAAGAAGGAATGGCTGGGTAAATAGTTCGTGGAGGGGGGCACGCCCCTTAGAATTGCCCCGCTGCAACAGTCTGGAGGCCCTGGTGGATCTGCTCTGCGTTGAGAATCTCGAGGTCGTGTACAACGACGTGATCCTTGTGCTCAAGGGGTTGTCGCTCACGGCCGCTGACGGGCGGATAACGGCTCTGTTGGGCGCCAACGGGGCTGGTAAATCCACCACGCTCAAGGCCATTTCCGGGCTTCTGGTCGGTGAGGAAGGCAAGATCACGGATGGGCGGGTTCTCTTCGATGGCTCGCCCATCCACCGGCTATCACCGGAGAAAATCGTCCGGACCGGGGTTTTCCAGGTGATGGAGGGGAGGCGGGTCTTTCAGGACATGACCGTGGAGGACAACCTTCGCTGCGGTGGGTACACGAGGCCTAGCTCGGAAAAGGCCGATTCCCTGGAGATGGTCTACGGGTATTTCCCCCGGCTCAAGGAGCGCCGCAAACAGCTGGCTGGCTACATGTCCGGCGGCGAGCAGCAGATGCTGGCCATAGGCCGCGCCCTTATGGCCAAACCGAGGCTCCTTTTGCTGGACGAGCCGTCCCTTGGCCTGGCCCCGCTTTTGGTGGAAGAGATTTTCGAGATCATCGCCCGGGTAAACCAAGAATCCGGGGCCACCATCCTTTTGGTGGAGCAGAACGCAAGGGCGGCCCTGAACATTGCCCACAGCGGCTTTATCATGGAAAACGGACGCATCGTGCTTGAGGGAGAATCCCAGACGCTTTTGAACAATCCCGATGTTCAGGAGTTCTACCTGGGGCTCTCCCGAGGCGGCCAGAAGCGCGACTACCGGGATGTCAAACACTACCGCAGACGCAAGCGTTGGCTGGGGTAGCGGAGGCGCGAACAGGCCTCCGGCGGCCGAAGGGCCAATGGCCCTTTGGAAACCCTTATATTACAGTGTGCTAGTATGTGCGGAATAAGGATATCCGGCCAGGAGGCCCCATGACCACGGAGCATCCCTACCACGACTTTGAGACCCTGCCCCCGGCCCAGCGTGAGGCCCGGCTGCTCGCCCGCGTCCAGGAGCTTGTTGCCCACGCCTACGCCAAGGCCCCGGCCTTTTGCTCCCGCATGGAGCGTGCCGGGCTTGTCCCTGCCGATATTACCGGAATGGACGCCTTTTCCCGCATCCCGGTGCTTAGGAAAAAGGATCTTCTGGGCCTTCAGGCCAATGGAGAGAGGCTGGGTGGCCTTCTGAGCGTGGATTTCGGCCGGCTTCGCCATGTCTATCAGTCCCCTGGCCCGCTCTACGATCCGGAAAGCCGCGAGCCGGACTACTGGGGCTGGACCGAGGCTTTCCATGCGGCCGGATTTCGCGCCGGCGATCTGGTGCAGATGACCTTCAGCTACCACCTCACACCGGCCGGGATGATGTTCGAAGAACCTCTGAACCAGCTTGGCTGCGCCGTTATCCCTGCCGGGCCTGGCAACACTCCGGTCCAGATCGAGCTTATGAGGAACCTGCCAGTCACGGGCTTTGTGGGCATGACCAGCTATCTGCGTTCCATAGGTGAAAAAGCGCGGGAAATGGGCCTTGATCCCAAGCGGGACTTTCAGCTGCGGGTGGGGTTCGTGGCGGCGGAGCGTCTTTCCGAAACGCTGCGCAGGGAAGTGGAGGAGATGTTTGGCATGGTGATCCGCCAGGGGTACGGCTCCGCGGACGTGGGCGCCATGGCCTACGAATGCCGGGAACTCGGGGGCATGCACGTTTCCAGCCGGGGCGTGTTGGAAATCTGCGACCCGCAGACCGGGCTTCCCGTGCCGCCGGGCGAGGTGGGCGAGGTGGTGTTCACGCCTTTCTGCAAGGACTATCCGCTTATTCGTCTGGCCACCGGCGATCTTTCCTCTCTGAACGTGGACAAGTGCCCCTGCGGCCGGACCGCGCCCAAGCTCACGGGCATTCTGGGCCGGGTGGACGACACCGCCAAGGTGAAAGGCCAGTTCATTTATCTGGCGCAGGTGGCTGAGGCCGTGGCCCAGTTCCCGGGCATCGCCTCCTGGCAGGTGGTGGTGGACAATCCAGGCGGGACGGACAAGCTTTGCCTGCGGTACCACTGCACCTCACCTGTCGATGAGGACGCCCTGCGTGAAGCGTTCAAGTCCAAATGCAAGATACGCCCGGAACTGAAGGCCTGCACGGCCGAGGCCTTCCCTGAAGGGGCAAAAAAGCTCGAAGACTGCAGAACCTACGATTGAGTCAGAAACGTCAGTCGTTCTGGGGTGACTCCACTTCCGGGAGGAGCTAAGCGCCCTATGTGACAGGGTAAACGCTGGCAGATCTGTTCAGTGCGCAACGCTTTCGCAGTGCCGATGCACTGCTCAAATACCTTCCCTTTTTCTTGCTCCCTGCTCTGGACAAGAATCATTCACTACTTATTTTAAACTCGTGTCCAAGGATATTTGTTGAACCTCAGCGGAGGGAACACCATTGGGTCATTTGGACGAGCAGCGTAAGAAGTAGCGCCATACCAGGCCTCGGAAGCAACGGGAGAAACCCGTCAGCCCAGGCAAACCAGACGGAGTGACCGTCATCATGCGCTACGGATAAGAGAGTCCCTGTTAGCAAGACACCAAGAACAAGATTTCGTTAAAGAGTAAGAACTGAAAAAACATAGCCGGAACAAGTAGTTCCCGCCTCAATACCAAAAGGTCTTCAACTCCAGCGCCCCGTTTCGAAAGAGACGGGGCGCTTCCTTTTTCTCGCATGCTTGCGCGGTTTTCTCGGACTCATGCCCGCGCCAAAACGTAGCCGATATGGCCAATAGCCATCTGAAAAGTGAAAAAGGTTGGCGATGCTCGCGGCAGAAATGGAGAGAACCTTGTCAGTTGACGGTTGGAGCTGGAACTGCGTCCAAAGACAGAAGTCCCCAGGCCCTCCTTCGAAGTTTGAGGTGTCCCGCAAAGAGGGGAAACATTTGATTGGACATGAAAACCCCTGGTTCGTATGGGTCGTGCCGGCGTGAGACCGGTCAAGGCGCCAGCTTCCAAAACCCCAGCTCGAAAGCAAGGAGCACTGATATGGATGATATGAAAGTGAAGGACAGCAACGGAACGCTCCTTTCAAACGGCGACAGCGTCACGCTCATCAAAGACCTGAAGGTGAAGGGGAGTTCCGTGACCCTCAAGAGGGGAACGCTCATCAAGAATATCCGCCTCACCTCCAACGAAGGCGAGATCGAATGCAATGCCGACAAGGTCAAGGGCCTGGTGTTGAAGACCTGCTTTTTGAAAAAGGCGTAGTCAAAAGTCCTACAGGTCGGATTGCTGCATTTGGGGATAGTAGAGCCCGGCCCGCTCAAAGATGGCTTTGAGCGGCATTCCCGTTTCCCGCTCCACGCGTTCCAGCATCGCCAGCGCCCTGTCCCGGCGGCCGCTGATGGCTGAAAATGCCTTTGGGTCGTTCCCGTAGCGGTCCAGCTTCTCCTGGAAGCGCTTGTGGATGTTCACCGGCCAATCGCCCATCACCAGTTTGTTGGCCAGGTAGACCACCTCGCGCTCGGTAATAGGGGCGATGTCCGGGATGCTCACGTCGCGGTGCGCCTCCACTATGCTCGCCGCATCCGGGAAACCGGCGGCATTGAGAATCCGCGCGCCCTGGGCCTCATGGTTCTTGCGGCTCTTGGCGATGTCGTGAAGCAAGGCGGCGGAGTGCGTCAAATCCATGTTCAATGGCCAGCCTCGGGCGTCGTTTAGGGCGCTGGCCAGTGCCAGGGCGATCCGGGCCACGGCGTGCGCATGGGCCAAGTCCCGGCCATTGACGCAGTGCATTTCAAGAAGAGCCAGTGCCTCCTCAGGCGTGGGGCGGTTCAGGCGGCGAACCCGGCGCAGGGCTTCCCGATAGTCTTGCGGGGTGTCGAGATCGAAGAGGATGTTCGCGTCGGCCACTGGAATATCTTCCGCGCCTAAACGCTTTTCAAGCTCCCGCAAGGCCTCGCTCAACCCGCCTGCGCCGTTCCATGAGGACACATAGGGCAGGCATTTGGCTGCAACGAACAGGGGGTGTCCGCGCTGTCCATGAAATGTGGGGTACGCGATTGCCATGTCCCCGAAGCTCTCCGCAAGCGTGCGAATGGTCTGGTGGCGCACCAGGGGGATGTCCACCGGCAAAACCAGGACGGCGTCGATATCTGTTGGCAGCGTGGAAATGCCGGTCAGCACCGAGGAGAACTCACCCTGTTCGAAGTCGCGGTTGACCACGCACGTAATGGAGAGCCTGGCCGCCTCGGCATAAACCTCGCTGGCATTGTGCCCGGCGACAACCAGAATGTCCTCCACTCCTGCCTTGCGCAGGGTGCGGGTCACCCAGCCGAGCACGGTGGAGTCGCGCAGGGGCATGAGCGGCTTGAACCCGTCCATGCGGGAGGAAAGTCCCGCAGCAGGCACCAATGCCGCTATGCGGGGGGGCATTCGTTCCCCTGCTGCGGCTTGTTCGGGATGTGCTTCACCAAAGCCCAAGAGCGTCCTTTGATGAACCGTGTCAGGCCAGTTGCAGAAGGGCGTCGATGACTTCCTCCTGCTCGGAGGGCGTAAGCCCGGGGTACATGGGCAGGGAGAAGATGCATTTTGCCGCGGCCTCGGTGTGAGGCAGAGCTCCCGTGGGGTAACCAAGGTGGGCATAGCCCGGCATGGTGTGGATTGGCCATGGGTAGCTTATGTTGAGCAGAATCCCCTTGAGCTTCAGCTGTTCCATGATCCTGTCCCTCTCCTGGTGGCGCACCACGTAGAGGTAATAGGCGTGTTCGTTGCCTGGAGCAGTGGCAGGCAGAACATAAGGCGAATCCGCCAGGGCCTCGTCGTAACGGGCCGCGATCTTTCTGCGGCGGGCGATGGCGGCGTCCAGGCCCTTAAGCTTTATGCGCAGCATGGCCGCATGGACCTCGTCCAGGCGGGAGTTGTACCCCTGTTCCAGGGAATAATAGGTTTTCTCCATGCCGTAGAAACGCAGCCTGCGCAGCTTGGCCTCCACCCCCGGATCATTGGTGAGGGCCATGCCTCCGTCGCCGTAGGCGCCAAGCAGCTTGGTGGGGTAGAAGGAGAAGGCGGACGCGCTGGAGAGCGAACCCGCCTTGTTGCCATGCCTGGTTGCGCCATGGGCCTGGGCGCAGTCCTCCACCACCAGCAGTCCGTGCTTTTTTGCCACGGCGTTCACCGCTTCCATGTCGACCATCTGCCCGTACAGGTGGACGGGAACGATGGCGGCCGTTTTCGGGGTGACGGCTGCCTCCAGACGGGCCGGGTCCATCAGATATGTCCTGGGATCGATGTCGCAAAAGCGGGTGACGCCCCCGGCGTTCACGATGGCAGCCACGGTGGGCACGGCTGTGTTGGACGTGGTGACCACTTCCCCGCCAGGCTTAAGGCCGGCTGCCAGAAGAGCCAGGGTCAAGGCATTGGTGCCGTTGTCCAACCCGACTCCGTGTGATGTTCCGCAATAGGCGGCGAACTCTTTCTCAAATGCCTCGACATTGGGACCGAGAATCAGCTTTCCCGAAGAAAAGACACTGTCCACCGCCTGAAGGAACTCTTCGCGCAGGGATTCGTACTCGTCGAGATAGCCCCACACGGGGATGGTCATGGTGATGCTCCTGTGGTTTCGATCAAGCCGTCATGCTGGCTGCGGCGATCAGTCTGGCCAAGACCTGAGAGTCTTCGCGCAGGGCTCGGGCGAACTGCGAACCGTCTCCCGCTCGTATGGCCGCAAAAAAGCGGGAGAAGAACAGGGTGAAGGGGTCGGCCGGTGCGAAACTCTCCCGCCCAGAGCCCTGCGGCGCATTATATTCGATCTCCAGGTGTTGATCCGGCGGGGGGGTGAAGGCACGGTCCATGCGGGCAGCCAGGCAGGGGCCCAGAACCTGAAGGGTGTTGGCGTAGCCCGTATCAAAGCCGAATACTCCCGTGAAGCTCCGGCCTCCGGGATAGGTGAAGAGACAGGCGAAAGATGTTTCCACCCCGGAGTCCTCCCCTTGGGCGTCCGCACTGCCCAGCCTGTGGCAGCATACTTCCAGCGGCGCGCACCCGAAGAAGAATCGGCCGGGACTCACCGCATAGGGCCCCAGGTCCAGGAACGCGCCGCCGCCCAGGGCCTTGTCCATGCGGAAATTGCCTGGGGGCAGGGGAGGGAAGGAAAAACACGCTGAAAGCCGGGTGGGGCCTCCCACCGCTTCGAAAAGACGTTTCATGGCTGCGGCCCGGGGATGTTCATTCCAGACCGTGACCTCAGCCAATACCAAGCCGCGTGACCGGGCCAGATCAAGGGCCGTATCGGCTTGCGTCGCATTGAGGAAAGCGGGTTTGTCCACGGCCACGTGTCTGCCGCTGGCCAGAGCGTCCAAAACCAGCCGGGAATGCATGCCGTTGTAAGTGGAGATGTAGACGGCCTGCGCTTCGCTCTGGGCGAGCGCCTCCTCGTAGACTGAGAACGTCCGCATGGGCACTCCCGCAGGAGCCTCGCACGGGACATGCGACGCGGAGCATACGTCCAGGGAGGAGACCCCTGTCGCAGCCAGGGCAGGGAGCACCCTGCGCCGGAAAATGTCGGAAACTCCGAGGACGAGCAGTTTCATGCCTGGCTGTCGGGAGATCCGGAATCGTGTGTTTGTGACGAGCCGGCAGCAAAGCCCACTGCATCGCCAACCGCGAGACGATGTGCCCTGGTTGACGCGTTGGCCAAAACATCAGGTAGTACAGCGTCCTGTGACAGCTGGTCCTGGACGTTTTGCATAGAGTGCCCGCTGGTACGCTTGGCATCTCTCCGGCCGGGAACGGCCCGGAGCCTGGCCACGCTGTTGCTTGAGGCCGATTTCAACTGGTCGGGCCACGTACCGGTTTCAGGCAGGACGCTCAGGCAGGAGAGCAGGTTCCTGGCCTCCATGTTCACGTGGGCATGGCGCGCCAGCCTGAGCAGTTGACCAAGGCTCATCCAGCGGTAGTGCGGACCCGGGTGGGACATGCCGTCAGGGGCGTGCAGGAAAATGTACTCGTTCTCGAAATGGTGGAACCGGCCACCCTCTTCGGATTGGACGCATCGATGGAAGACATTTTCCGGGGCGGGGTCGATGAAGAGTTCGAGGAGTTTGGGGGCGAGCCTGCCGCCAAGGCGTTCCCGGGCGTCGCTGCAGGAAACGGTTGGACCGACTTCCACCCCGTTGTGGCTTCCCGGCTCCAGGCTGGCCCGAACAAGAAAGTGAAGCACCCCGTTTATGGTCTTGAGCAGGAACCCGCGCAAGCCCCGCTTCGGGTGGTGCAGGATGGGCTGAGACCAGCGCAGCGTTTCCCGGCAGCAGGCCTCAACGTCCAGGCCGATTATCGAGAAGTGCTGGCCTGTTTCGTGGCGGATGGAGGTATCGTCCGCGGTCCAGTGCCGCAGCTGGTCCAGAGGCACCCTGGAAATATTCAGGGAGTGGCGGGTTTTCAGGTTGTTCAGCCAGGCGAGAATCTCCTCCATGCTGGAGTGCTCCTGGCCGGTATTGGAAGTGGAGCTGCACAGGGCCAACCCTCGCTGTCCCAAGGCCTCCCACCAGCTTCCCAGTCCGCAGGGATCGAGGCAACCGTCCAGGTTCACCAGGGGAATGAGCGAGAGCACGGAGCGGGCATCCATGTTGACCACGTTCTCCACGTGCATCAGGGCCTTGATCTGGCCAAGGGTCATCCACTTGTAGGGATCTCTGACCTCGATGTCATGGGTTGTCTCCACGATCATGTTCCGGTTGCGTTTGCCCAGAAAACGGCTGCCCTGTTCGGTCTGAAGATGGTCCAGGAGGGTCCTGGAGCGCATGGAGCTGGTGAAGAACTCCAGGTATGGGGTGTCCTTGCCTTTGTGTACGCGGGTATAATTGCTCCAGGTGGCCTGCACCGTGGGAGCCAGCTGGAGCACGTTGATATTGCCGGGTTCGCGTTTGGCCTGCACCAGGAAATGGGGGATGCCGTCAAACTTGCGGGTCAGAAAACCCAGGATGCCGATCTCGGGCTGATTGATGATGGGCTGGTCCCAGCTTTTCACCGGGCCGAAGGTGGTTTCCACCCTGACGCCCACCAGGGCAAAAAAGCGTCCGCTGCGGTGATACATCATGCGCGGGGATTCGCCAAACTCCCAGCCGTCCACTTGGGAGAGAGGGATGACACGGGTTTCGAACCCCTTTTCGTCTCGTTGGGCCAGATACCAGGCATAGGCGTCTTCGACGCTGGGGCATTGGCCGCTCAAGGCCAGGTGCGAACGCAGGAAAGCCGCTTCCGGTCCAACTTGTCGCGAAAAACGGATCATGGGGTCATCTCCCTCAGGAAATCCTCGTATGTGCGGATGGAACGGCTCATGTCGTAGATGGTGCTGGCCAGCACCAGACAGACCGCACCGGGGCTGAAGTCAGTCAGGGTCACGTACACCATGGGGGGCATGTAGACCCCCCTGGAGGGATCATCCAGAACATATGTGAGGCTGGACTTGGCGTCGGTAAGGGTGATCCTGAATGATCCGGCCGCGGCCAGAACCACCTGTTCGGTGTCCCGATGGGCATGGCCGCCCCTGTCGGCTTCCATGTGGTGCATGAAAAACACCCGCCGGATTTCGAAGGGCACGCCAGCTCCCTGTTCCAGCACGGACAGCCGTCCTCTGGAGTCGGAAATGGTGGGGATGTCCACCAGGCGGACTTTGCTCAAGGGGCTCATCGGCGTGGCTCCCGGCTGGACATCGCCTTTTTCTTCTTACCCGCTTGGGCAACCGTATGCGGCCCAGGTTTTGGCAGCTTTCCGGACTCCGGTCCTCTGGAACTCTCCTCGTCAGGAGCGCACCCGGCTCCGTGACGATCCCTCACAACGAATTGGGGAGAGCCGTTTAGCTCCATCAGGGCCCGTATGGAATACTCTGCAGCGAGTCCCGTCCCGGCAAGCATGGCCCCTCCCAAAAGGCAGATCAGCCCCCCCAGCATCCAGGGGGTAGACCACATGGTCAGCCCAACCGCGAAGGTTCCAATGCCCGCAAGGCCAAGTATCAAGCCAGTGGCGGCAGCAAACCGCGCCGGGGCGGGAGAGAAAGAGGCGAACATGGTGAGCCAGAGGGAGAAAAGCTTGGCTGGGGTATAGCCGGATATTCCCCGCGCTCTCTCATGGTGTTCCACCGCGACCTGTCCCACCCGGTCCGTGGATCGCAGAATCAAGCCGTCCAGATAGGGCCAGGGGCCCGTGTATTCGACAACCTTTTCACGAAGGAACCGGTTTAAGCATTTGAAGCTGGAGAGGTAGAGGCCTTCCGGTTTTCCAAGAAGCCGGCGGGACATGCACCCGTTGAGCCAACTGCCCAGATTGCGCCAGAAGGAGTGCCTTTTTTCGATGAAGGCCCCGTATACGGCGTCGAATTCTCCCGCGACGCAATGGGCGAGCAGGCGTGGAGCTTCTGATGGAGGATTCTGGAAATCGTCGTCTAGGATGAGGGTGTAGTCCCCCCGGGCGGCTTTCAAACCGGCCATGACGGCGTTGTGCTCGCCGAAGTTCTTGGAAAGCCTCAGATAGGTGACCACGTCCGGATACCGCCCGCAAAGCCCCAGACAGACCTCGTGGCTGGCGTCCCGGCTGCCGTCGTTGACCAGGACGATCTGGAGTAAGCGGCAGGAGAGGGTGGACATGATCTCGACGCATAAGGGATCGATGCTCTTTTCGGCGTTGTAGACCGGTATGACCACCGAGACATCCAGCGAGGAAAAATCCGCCTTGAGTTCACCCGGTTGCTTCGGAAGGGGCGATGTGGAGGGCGGTATGGGCCTGCGGGCTGTTGCGAACACCGAAAGACCTGCGGGCATGCTCACGCCGAGGCGTTGGATGAGGCGGTTTTCCAGGGAACGTATCCGAAACAGCAGAGAGTTTACTGGCTTGGGCAGAGCGAAAAGGTCCGAGGAGGGATCGCCCTTGCGTTCGGGCAGGATTTTCTTGGCCAGCCGGTAGCAGGCGGCCGGCAGAAAGAGAATCGAGTTGGAATAGCCGCACCGGTCGATCTCGAAACCCGCAGTCTCCAGCAGGCGGCGCACCTCAGGGGCTGTATAGCGGCGAACCACTCCCACGGCCCGGTCATGTTCGCTGTGGAGCCATTGGAAGGCCGTGGCGTTGAGCACCAGCCGGCCACCGGGCTTGAGAACCCTTAATAGTTCATGAAGGACATCCTGAACGGCGTGCTGGGGGACGTTTGAGAGCACGTCCAGGCTGAGAACCGCGTCGAAAGTGCCTGACAAGTAGGGGATGGACAGGGTCGTGGCCCGGACGAACCGGCCGGGGGTGCGCCTCGCCGCAAGACGCAGGGCTTCGCCGGAGAGGTCGAACCCAAAAGCATGTTCGGCATGGAGAATTTCGAGCATCATGCCCGTGCCGCATCCCGCATCCAGTATTCGCCGGGGACCTTCTCCGGCTGGAGCCTTTTCCAGAGCCAGCAGCACTTGGTCGTGCAGTCCCCGGTACCACCAGTGGGACTCTTCGGCCGAAAACATGGCCTCGTATTCGCTGTTCAGCATCACGCCCATGGTGTTTCAGGTACTCGGCGGAGAAAGTTGACAGGGTAAGGGCATGGCTGGCTCATTGTGTGGTCAGATATAGGAGAAATGTTACATTACAGAAACATTACACTCAAGGGGTACCTTTCAGCAGGTCCTCCTGGGGGGCCCAGCATTGGGCAAAGCGGGGAAGGAAATTGCTGGTGAAAAGCGGTCTGTCCAGGACGAAACGGACATCCTGCCCGTCAGCCATGCCCAAGGCCACACTGATGATGCCGGGCTGGCGGGTGAAAATGGAAAAGTCCAGGCGGATATCGACGCTTTCTCCTGGCGCGAGGCGCTCAGGCAGGGGATGCGAACCGATCGGGCGCGGGCTCTCTCCCGGCAGGGCGGTGAATAGGACGATGCGTACGATTCCTGCCGGATCCGACTGATTCAAGATGAAACTCTCCGCGGACGCGTTGGTCAGGCGCATTGGCAGGGATCCGCCGGTCAGCGGGCAGACCTTGACACCCCGGACCGGGGTTGTTGCTTGCAGAAACGACCACTCGAAGCCACGGGGGCAGGGGGTGGTGCCGGATGATTGAGGCGAGGCCGGGGCTTGCGCGAATACCCTGAATGCTCCTGTAGACATCAGTGTTTTCCGGCTTGTTCCGTCTGGTGCGGAAAGCCCCAGAAGAGATGCCAGCGCGTTGGGAAACGCAGCCGGAGCGCCGGTGTCCAGAAGGCTTGCGCGGCAGGAGGCAAGCTGATGTATTTCTTCAAGATTTGTGTGGGTGTAGGGCGTCAGCACGGCCAATCCCGGCCGAGCATCCAAGGTTCGCCATATGTCGTAGAGCCCGGAAAAGACCGGTGAGAAGGCCTTGTCCAGCCCCCTGGCCATCAAAAGAACCCGGAGGCTCTGGGATACTTCGGCCTCACCGGACTCTCTCGGGAAGACAAGGGGAGCGGCTGGCTGGCCGGGCTCCGGGCGGTTGGCGCTCAGATAGTTCAGAAACTGTTCCGCTCCTTTTGCCGCGGCCTTGTTGAAATCGAGAAAGCCGTACCCGGCAATCGCCCAGAGGCAACCAGCAAGGAGACAACCCGGGAAGAGCACAATTCGAAATGCGTTGCCGCCGCGCGGGAGAATTTCAGATGTCCAGGCCAGGGCGGGTGGAAGAACCGGCAGAATGAAAGCGTAGGCTGGCAGGAGATACCATGGAGAGGTGATGCGAAGCCCCAGGTAGGCCCCGGCGTAAACCAGGGACGCGGCCAGACATGCGGTTTCGAAAGGTGCGATGGTACGGGCTTTGAGAAGCCGGAACCAGTGCGTCAGACAGATGATGAACATGGCGACAAGCGGAGCGTCGTTTCGTGCGAAGAATTCGGCGGTGACGGCCATGCCAAGGGTGCGCCCGACGGTGTAGTCGTTCTCCGTCATGTAGCTGTACCCGAAGGCCATATACGATAGAAAAAAGAAGGTCGCGCTGGCCATGAGGCATGTGCCCATGAACCGGTCCGGGGGAGCGCTTCGGCGAGGCATGAGGAAGAGAACCGCGCCCATGGTCCCCACGGCCAGAAATCCAGGTTCCTTGTGAAACAGGGCGATGGTGGCGCAGGCCAGGGCGAGTGGAAAGCGCCATGCGGGACCCCGTTCCCGGTCAGGCAGGAAACACAGGGCGGCCAAAAAAAGCGTGAACGGGGTAAGTTCGGCAACGAAGAGCCTGGACACCGCCACCATGTACGCCGGTGAACCGAAAACGAAGAGGGCTACAACGAAAGCCATGCGGGGAGACGCTCCGGCGCGGCGCAGTATGCCCAGGGCGAAATACGCCCCAGCGAGAACTTTCAAGGCCTGGATGGAGTAGAAGAGCGGAGCCGAGAGGATGCCGAATTCCCGGAGTATGAAGAATTCCTTGCCGCACAGCGGATAAAAGCGACCGGAGGGATCGCCCCAGAGCATTTTCCAGTGGCCGTGAACAAGGGACTCTTCAAAAAAGAAATAGTCGTCGATGAGGCCGAAGGCGGCCCGGTCAAAGACAAGCCAGGCCAGGCAGAATGCCGCCAGCCAGTAGGCTGCCAGCCAGGGTCTGTCTTTCTCAGTCCAGGCCATCGCACCCTTGCCGCGTTGTCCAGGCGGACGTGAAAGGTCCGGACGAGAGCATTCTGAATGTCATGTCCAAGGGTAGCAGCGGGTTGGTCGAAAGTCATCAGCCAGAAAGCCATGCCGGACAAGGGCGGTTGGTTGTCGGCAGACGCTCCTGCCACCAAAAGAGTTCAGCCCCATTGGGATTTCTCCATGGGGCTGAAACCGGGTAACCAATACCCTAAGCCATACGTTCAGCGGCGACTATTCTAGTCGCCGTAGTTGGCCTTCAGAAGCTCCACGACCTCCTTCTCGGTCACGGCCCTCGGGTTGTTGCCGATAAGCCGCGCCGCTCCAAGAGTGGCCTTGGCGATGTTTTCGATGGCCTCGCGGGGCACGCCGTAGCTTTTCAATGTGTAGGGGATGCGCAGATCATCCAACAGAGACTTCACCGCCTTGACGCTCAAGCGCGCCGCCTGGATTTCGGGCAGGCCCTGGACGCTCTCGCCGAAAAGCCGGGCAATCTCGATGAACTTGGCCGGGGTGGCCAGCAGGTTGAACTCCATCACCCATGGGCAGATGAAGGCCGTGAGCAATCCGTGGGGCAGATGGAACTTGCCGCCGATGGCCAAGGCGATGGCGTGGATGAGCCCGTTCTGGGTGTTGGAAAAGGCCATTCCGGACAGGCAGCTGGCGTAGAGCATGTTCTCCCGTGCCGCCCTGTTCGACCCGTTGGCAAAGGCCTTGCGGAGGTTGGCGGCCACAAGAGCGATGGATTCGCGGTTCAAGAGGTCCGTGAAGGGCGTGGCCCGTACGCCCGTGAAGGATTCGATGGCGTGGACCAGGGCGTCCATGCCCGTGGTTGCAGTGAGAGCCGGAGGCAGGCCGATGGTGAGTTCCGGATCGAGCAGGACGACCTTGGCGAACATGTGTTCGCTCACGATACCTTTTTTGACATCGTTTAAGGTGTCGGACAGAACGCTGATGGAGGTCATTTCGCTGCCGGTTCCGGCCGTGGTCGGTATGAGCAGGAGCGGCAGGCCCGGTTTGGGTACCAGTTCCATGCCAAAATACTTGTCGATGGGGCCTTCGTTGGTCATGAGCACGGACGTGGCCTTGGCGATGTCTAAGGAACTCCCGCCACCCATGCCGATGATCACGTCCGGCTTGGCTTCTCTGGCGGCCGCCAGGCTCAGGTCCACCACTTCGATCTTGGGGTCCGGTTCCACGCCCGTGAAGAAGTCGGTCTTGAGCCCCGCATTCTCCAATGCCCTAGCCAGGATGTCCAGAATGCCAGCCTTCTGGACTCCCGGGTCCGTGACCACCAGGACCTTGCCAGCGCCCAGGCGTTTTGCTTCCTCACCAACGGACTGGATGCTGCCGAAACCATGAACGATCCTTCGGACCGAGTTGAACGCGTGAACCACGGTGTACCTCCGAGTGTCTGGAATCTAGAGGGTGAGTACCGACGAGTCGATGATCTCCCGGCGCATCTCGAGAAATCGCATGTCGGTTAAGTCCCTGGGTCTCGGGAGATCGACGGTGTATGTCCGCTGCACCCGGCCCGGGAGCTTGCCCTCCATGGTCACGATGCGGTCTCCGAGGAAAAGGGCTTCGTCGGTGTTGTTGGTGACAAACAGGACAGTGCGCTTCTCGTGCTGCCAGATGCGTTCCGTCTCCTGCTCCATGAATATCCGCGTCTGGGCGTCGAGCTGTCCGAAGGGTTCGTCCAGGAGCATGACTTCGGGCTTGTTGGCGTAGGACCGGGCTATGCCCACCCGCTGCTTCATGCCGCCCGAGAGCTGGTGCGGGTAGTGCTGCTCGAAGCCGGAAAGACCCACCAGGTTGATGTAGTGCAGGGCGATCTCGCGCTGCTGGCATTTGGGCAGGCCGCAGAGCTTGGGACCCATCTCCACGTTTCCGAGCACCGTCTTCCAGGGAAAGAGCATGTACCCCTGAAACACCAGGCCACGGTCCGCGCCGGGCCCGGTCACTTCCTTGCCGTCCAGGGTGACTGTCCCGGAGGTGGGGATTTCAAGCCCGGCCATGATGCGCAGGAGCGTACTTTTGCCGCACTGACCAGGGCCTAATATCACCAGGAATTCGTTCTCGTGGACCTCGATGCTCACGTCCTCGAGCACGGGCACTTCCTGGTGGCCCTTCTGGATGAAGGTCTTGCACACGTTCTTGCATTCAATCTTTATCTTGGAAGGCTTGGCGGCATTGTCCACGGCGTGGTCCTTGCTGAGGGGTTAGAGGCCCGCGACCTTTCGTTTCCACGGGCACAGCTTTCTCTCCAAGGCGGTGACCAGAAGCGTGGTGCCCCAGGCCGCCATGGCGATGACAGCCATGCCGCCCATCACGAGAGCCGGTTGGGAGAGGTTCATGCCCTGGACGATGATGAACCCGAGCCCGGACCGGGCGCTGACCAGTTCGGCGGCCAGAACGCAGGTCCAGGCTATGGAGAGCGAAATCTGAAGCCCGGCGAAGATGGCCGGGAACGAGGCCGGGAAGCACACGTGCAGGATTTCGTCGCGCCGGTTGCCGCCCAGGGTCCGGATGACGTCGTAGAGCTCGGGTTCAACCAGGCGGACGCCGTTGTAGGCATTCAGCAGGCAGGGCACGAACGTTCCCAGGACGATGATGAAGACCTTGGAAGTCTCTCCGATGCCGAACCACAGGATGGAGATGGATATCCAGGAGATGGGCGGCATGGGCTTCAAAAGGTCGAAGAGCGGCTTGACCAGGGCGTTCACGTAGCGGTTGAGCGCCATGAACAGGCCCAGGGGCACGGCGATGGCCGCGGCTATGGAAAAGCCGACCAGCACGCGCTGGGTGCTGGCCCAGATGTGACCCCAGAGGGTCATTTCGGCCAGTTCGTTGTCCCAGAGGTACACCAGCTGTTCGAGTACCTCCACGGGAGTGGCCAGGGCGCTGG
This sequence comes from Desulfovibrio sp., assembly GCA_016208105.1. Classification (NCBI taxonomy): domain Bacteria; kingdom Pseudomonadati; phylum Thermodesulfobacteriota; class Desulfovibrionia; order Desulfovibrionales; family Desulfovibrionaceae; genus Desulfovibrio; species Desulfovibrio sp. The sequence continues at coordinate 171,271 of JACQYS010000020.1, read as the reverse complement.
TACCGCCGCCGAGAGCTCCGAAGCGGGCCACCGTGTCCCAGGTGGTGAAGAACGCGACCAGGGAGACGCAGTACAGGAACCAGCGGTTGCCGAGCACCCTCCTCAGGGTAAGTGGGCCGTGGTCCGAACACCCCGAGACGGTTTCGTTGGCTACTGCGGTGCAGTGTGGTGTTTTTTTGGACATGAGTTATCTCCTGATCCCGGCCAGGAGCCGTTTTTCCACCCTGTCGATGGCCACTCCGATGACCGCGCCCGTGAGCCCCACCATGAACATGCCGAGCACCACCATCTCCGGCAGGGCCAGCCTGCGGCCCATGGTGATCATGAATCCGAGCCCCGCGTCGGCGGCCAGAAGCTCCGCGGCCACGAGGTTGGTCCAGCAGCAGGCCAGGGCGATCTGCAGGGCTCCGAAAACCATGGGCAGGGCCGAGGGGATGCACAGCCTTTTGAAGATCTGCCAGTCGCTTGCCCCGTAGGTCCTGGCCATCTGGATAAGCGTCGGGTTGGTCATCTTCACTCCCACGTAGGCGTTAATGACGCAGGGGACCAATCCGCCTATCCAGATGATGAATATCTTGCCTGGCAGGCCGATGCCGAACCAGAAGATGGTCAGGGGAATCCAGGCCACGGGAGGTATGGGGCGGATGATTTCGAACACGGGACGGGCCAGACCTTCGGCCGCCACGAACCAGCCCATGGCTAATCCCAAAGGCAGCCCGACCATGAGGGACAGAAAGTAGCCGCTGAAGGCTTCCTGAATGCTTATCCAGGCATGCTCGTGCAGCAGCGCGCCATCCGGATCGGCGTTCCACAGCTTCAGAAAGAGCAGCTCCACCACAGTGCTCGGGGCGGCCAGCATGGTTTCCGGCACCATGCCGGTGCGCACCACGAACTCCCAGACGGCGAAGAACCCGGCCACGCTCACCACCGGCAGAATCTTCAGAGCCAGCGGCGTGTGGACTTTGATCTCCCTGTAGGCTGTCATGCATCCCCCTCTATCAAGGGTTGGATCGCCCGGGAGGCCCTCCTGTAAAGGCCTCCCGGGCGGGCTTACGCGTTTATTTTACGTTGGGAACCATCTTCAGGAACTTGTCGGTGATGTAGAAGCCGGTCTGGAGCTTCTCGCCCTCGGCGGGTTTCAGCTTGCCGAGTTCGGTGAAGAATTTGACCAGATCCTTCTGCCAGGCCTGCACCTGGCTTTCGCCCTTGGAAGAGTCGAACATCTTGAGCTGTTCTTCCAGTGTGAACACCGGGTGCAGCTCCAGGTCCATCTTGGCTTCGTCCTCGGTCATATTGAGGCCGGCCCACTTGAGGAACTTGGCGTATTCCGGAGCCAGCTTGACGCCTTCCTTGCGCAGAAGGTCGATGCCCTGGAAATAGACCTTCAAGAACTTGGCCACTTCTTCGGGGTTCTTGTCGCAGTAGTCCTTGTCGCCGATGAGCACGATGGGCACGAACCCGCCGGCCTTCTTCACGTCCGAGGCCACTTTCCAGCCCTTTTTCAGGCCGTTGTACATCTGGGGGGCCCAGAGGACCACGGCGTCCCCGATGCCCTTCTCAAATGCGGCCACGCACTGGGCCGGGTCCATGTTCTTTATCACCACGTCCTTGTCGGTGAGGCCCAAAGCCTTGAGCCACAGGCTCATGGCGTAGTGGCCCGAGGAGATGGTGGTGCACAGGATGGTCTTGCCCTTCACGGTTTCGGCCGAGCCGAACACGTCAGGGTATTTGGGGTTGGCGCCCTTGGCCTTCAAAATGGGGCTGTCCGGGCGCACGAGCACGGCATTGGTCACGGATTCGTCGTTGCCGATGCCAATGAGATAGGCGTTTTGGCGCAGGGCCCCGAACATCATGGGCACGCCGCCGGTTCCGCCGACCACCCATTGCTTGGCGGGCAGGGCTTCGATCTGGGCCATGCCCGAATCGAACATGTGCAGTTTGAATTCGAATCCCTGGGCCTTGTCCCAGCCTTTTTGCTTGGCGTACCACGGGACGAAGGTCTCGTGTTCGGCCTGCCAGGTTGTGTTGAGAACTTTGGGCGTGCCTTGAGCCTGGGCGGAGATCGACAGAGCCAGTAGGAGCGCACAGGCTGCGAGGGCTGCCATCCAACGTTTCGTTTGAAGCATACGCGAACCTCCTCGTTGTCGGCCGTTGTTTCGAGTCTTGAGCTTTAGACTTCCTACGCCGCATATCCCGCGCCGGGCGCGGGGATCACCACCAGCGGATCAGGTCCGTGACCTGCCGCCGGATCCGCACGAATTCCGGGTCCATGAAGTCCCTGGGCCGAGGCAGGTCCACCTTGATCTCCGCCTTGATGGTGGTGGGCTTGTTGGAGAGCACCAGGATGCGCTCGGCCACGTAGACTGCCTCTTCAATGTTGTGGGTGATAAAAAGCACCGTGCTCTTGAGGTCTCGCCACAGGTTGACCAGCTCGTCCTCAAGGTAGAACCTGAGCTTCACGTCGAGCTGCCCGTAAGGTTCGTCCATAAGCAGAAGATCCGGGTCCACGGCGAAGGCGCGCGACACGGCGATGCGCTGCATCATGCTGGCCGAGACCTGGTTGGGGAACAGATGGGCGCACTGGGTAAGGCCCACCATTTCGAGGATGCGGTCCAGGCGCTTTTCTATCTCATTCCTGGGCAGTCCCTTGATTTCCATGCCGAAGGCCACGTTGTCGCGCACCGTGCTCCACGGCATGCAAGTGGGTTCCTGGAAAACAAAGGATATGTTGTGGCGTTTGGGGTCCGCGTCTTCGCCGTTTATGAGAATCTGGCCACTCGTGATGGGAATGAGGCGCGACAGGGCGTTCAAAAACGTGGTCTTGCCGCACCCTGTCGGGCCGACGATGGCCACGAATTCACCTTCGGCCACATCAAAGGAGATGTCGTCGAGGACCAAGAGCTCGCCGAACCTCTTGGTCAGGTTCTTGACCTCGATCTTGACCTTGCGCTGGTCCTTCTCTTCCACGGCGGGCTCCCCCTGTTGTTGCGGCTACAGCACCTGATCGGCCGGGGTGTAGGGCAGCCCGAAGGCTTCGGCCACCGCGGCGTACGTTATCTTGCCGTCCACCACGTTGAGTCCCTTCAGGATGTCTTCATTGGCGCGGCAGGCGTCCTTCCAGCCCATGTTGGCGATCTTCACTGCATAGGGAAGGGTGGCATTGGTCAGGGCCAAGGTGGAGGTGATGGCCACGGCACCGGGGATGTTGGCCACGCAGTAGTGCTGCACACCGTCCACCTCGTAGACCGGGTCGCTGTGGGTGGTGGGCCGTGATGTCTCGAAGCAGCCTCCCTGGTCGATGGCCACGTCCACCAGGATGGCGCCCTTGCGCATGAGCTTTAAGTCGTCCCGGCTTATCAGGTGGGGAGCCTTTGCACCCGGGATGAGCACGGCGCCCACCACCACGTCGGCCAGGGGCAGAAGCTTGCGGATGTTGTAGGCCCCGCTCATCATGGTGATGCAGTTGGGGGGCATGATGTCATTCAGGTGGCGCAGGCGGTCGAGGTTCATATCCAGCAGGTAGACCAGGGCGCCTAAGCCGCAGGCCATCTTGGCGGCATTGAGCCCCACCACGCCTCCGCCGATGACCACCACGGTTGCCGGCTCCACCCCGGGGACTCCGCCCATCAGCTTGCCCATGCCGCCAGTGGGGATTTCCAGGTATTTGGCCGCCTGTTGTATGGCCATGCGCCCGGCCACTTCGGACATGGGAGTGAGCAGCGGCAGGCTGCCGTCCTTTTTCTGGATGGTCTCGTAGGCGATGTTTACGTTGCCGGCCTTCATGAGGGCCTTGGTCTGGGCTTCGTCCGCGGCAAGATGCAGGTAGGTAAAGAGTATCTGGTCCTTGCGGAGCTTGCCGAATTCCGACGGCTGGGGCTCCTTCACGTGCATGACCATGCCGCATTGGGCGAAGATCTCGTCGGCCGTGGCCAGCGACGCCCCGGCAGCGGTGTAGTCGTCGTCGGGAAAGCCCGCCCCGGCCCCTGCTCCCTTTTCCACAAGAACTTCGTGCCCGCCCGAACGCATGGCCAGCACCCCGGCCGGGGTCATGGAAACGCGGTTCTCTTTGACTTTTATCTCTTTTAAAACGCCGACTTTCATGTGTGTGTCTCCTTGCAGGTTGGCGCGTCAGCCCAGGATTTTGGCAATTGCCTGGCGAAGGGTGGAAACGATGGCGTCGATGTCCGCCTTGGTAACCACATAGGCCGGTGCCATGTTGATGATGTTGTTGAGTCCAGGGAAACTGCGGTTGGTCCGGCCGAGCAGCACGCCCTGGGCGGCGGCTTCACCGACGATCTGGATGACCTTGCTCTCGGGCAGGGGCTTTTTGGATTTCTTGTCCTCGACGAATTCCACGCCGCACAGGAGCCCCTTGCCGCGCACGTCCCCGACATTGGGATGGGTAAGGAGGCCTCTGAGCCCATCCAGCAGGTAGGCGCCCATGGCCGTGACGTTAGAAAGGAGATTCTCTTCCTCGATGATCTTCATGTTCTCCAGGGCGGCGGTGCAGGCGGCGGCGCAGCCGCCGTAGGTGCTTATGTCGCGGAAGTAGGCCAGCTTGTCGGCCGGGTCGTGCAGGAAGGCCTTGAAGATGTCCTCGGTGGTGGCGGTGATGGAGATCGGCATGTAGGCGCTGGCCACGCCCTTGGCCATGGTCACGATGTCCGGGGTCACCCCGTACTGCTGGTAGCCGAACATGGTGCCAGTGCGGCCCATGCCGCAGACCACTTCGTCCATGATTATGAGAACCCCGTGCCTGCGGCAGATTTCCGCGAGCACGTCGTAGTATTCGCTCACCGGGGGTATCACCCCGCCTCCGGCGGTGATGGGCTCCACGATGAGGCCGCCGATGGTCTCCGGGCCTTCTTCCTGGATGATGCGTTCGACCGACTTGGCGCAGTCGATGTCGCAGCCGGGGTAGGTCTTGCCGAAGGCGCAACGGTAGCAGCAGGCGTGGGGGAACTCCACGAAACCTGGAACGAACGGACCGAACCACTCTCTGCGCTCGGGCTGTCCGCAGGAGCTCAGCGCGGCAATGGTGGTGCCGTGGTAGTCGCGGTTGCGGTACAGGACCTTTTTCTTAGTGGTGTTGCCGGTGATGTGGGCCAGGGCGCGTACGATCTTATAGGCCTTCTCGTTGGCCTCGGAACCGCTGTTGGACAGGTAAATCCGGGTAAGCCCGGGCATGTGGGAGGTGACCTCTTCGGCGAGCTCGATGAAGGGGATGTTGCCTGCGGTGGCAGCGTAGTAGGGCATCTTCTTCATCTGGGCGCAGACTGCGTCCGCGATGCGGTCCCTGCCGTAGCCCACGTTCACGCACCAAACCCCGCCGGAGGTGGCGTCCAGGTACTCCTTGCCGTTAATGTCTTTGAGCCGCAATCCGTCACCCTCGACCACGATCATTGGCCCTTTGGCGGCAAAGGCCTGGTGCTGCACCAGGTGGTGCCACACGTGCGTGAGGTCGGACTGGGCATAGGCTTCCGGGCTTACTGTTTCGGACTTGTTCATCATGTCCCTCCTCGGAGTATCTCGGGTGACGGATATTCATCCGCCCTGGGTTCGATTTCGACTCCTGTGCCTGCGCGGGTGTTTGCCTTTCCTGGGAGTGCAGGAAGCCTGCGCAAACTTTGTCTAGACATGATGATGTGAGGTTGTTATTTTTTTGTCAAGCGGTTTTTAGAAAATCCCATGGTCTTCCCGGAGCGGAAAAAGATCTCCAGGTTGTCTAGACAATATGGTGGAGGGCTAGCGTGAATTTGTCAAGCTGCGAGTGCAAAAATTTTCAATAATGAAAAAATATTGGCAAATTCAATGTGTGGTGCTGCGATAACATCTTGAATTTAAATGACCATGTCGTTTAATAAAAAAATGGCGATATCCGCCAGGAGGAGGAAAGTGGAAAAGAAGACTGGAACACCAGGCAACACAGGCTCGACCATGACCGTTCTTTCCGGCTATGGTGTGCTGCAAGCACAGAGTGAAAAGCCGCAGCGTCTGTGCTCTGCTGGTTCTTGCGATGGGGCAGGCATCAGCGCATGGTATTCTCGGAAAGCATGAAAACTTGACGGAGGCGATTTTGACCACCAAATCGAAATACATGGCCATTTACGAATGGCTCTCCGAACAGATAACCAGCAAGGCGTTCCGCCCTGGCGACAAAATCCCCAACGAGAGCGAGCTTTCCACGATGTTCGGAGTGCACCGGATGACGGTGCGCCAAGCCATCGACAAGCTCGTGAGCGACCACATGCTGGTGCGCAAGCGCGGCAAGGGAACGTATCTGCTCTCCGAAAAAAGGCCGGTGCTCACCCGGTCCCTGGAAACTATCTCCACCTACCACGACGATATCGCCAAAGCGGGTTTGGTGCCGCGCTACAAAACACTCGAAGCCAAGACCATCCCTGCCGATGAAACGGTTGCGGCGCATCTCAAGGTCGCTGTGGGGTCGGAGGTCATCTCCCTGTATCGTCTCATGCTCGCAAGCGACGTCCCCCTGGTTCTGGAGCATTGTTTTCTTCCGGCCGAGCTGTTTCCCGATCTGCTGACGCTTTCCTTGGACACTGTTCTGTATAAAATAATCGACAGCGTATACGGCATGAACCTCATCCATTCACGCCAGGAGATAGGCGCCGTCATGCCAAGCGAGAGCGAGCGGAAGCTTCTGAAGATTGGGGAGAGATGCCCGTGCATCTGGTCCGAAGGGGTGGTGTTCAACGACAAGGGGCGGGCGGTGGAATTCACCCACGCCATCTACCGGGGAGACAAATACAGGTTCAAATGCTCGATAGGCCGGTATCTGTGCGAGGATATCGCCGGTTGAGGCGGGAGACATCCGTTGAAGCGGATGCGGAGCAAGTGAAGAGCCCTCGTTTTCAGACGAACTTTAACCAATAGGGGAGAGAGCCTCCCCAAACAATTTATGCCGCAGGCGTCCGCTCAGGGCGCCTGCGGCATTTTGTCAGCGTTAAATATGATCGGTCCTACAGGATGGTGCGCACCGCATCGGTGGCGATCTTCAGGATGCTGTCCGGGGCGACGCCCAATGCGATGATGATGACCACCAGGGCCAGGCTGACAGCCTTGGTGGTGCCGTCCACCACCAGAGCGGGGCGGTCGCCAGGGCTGGCCGTGTAGGTCACCCGGACCACGGACAGATAGTAGTAGAGCGATATGGCCGTATTGATGGCCGCCAGGATGACCAGGGTCACGTAGCCGGCCTTGTAAGCGCCGGTTAAGAGCATGAATTTGCCCATGAAGCCGACGAAGGGCGGAATGCCTGCCATGGCGAACATGCTGACGGCCATGGTGAAGGCCAGCAGGGGCGAGCGCTTGTAGAGGCCGCTCAAGTCGCTGATGCGCACGTTCTCACCTTGCTGCGACACCTTGCACACCACAAGGAAGCCAGCGATGTTCATGACCAGATAACCCACGATGTAGTAGAGCGAGGTGGCGTACCCGGCGTCCTGCAGGGTGACCAGACCCAGCAAAACGTAGCCCGCGTGTGCGATACCGGAGAAGCCGAGCATGCGTTTGACGTCGGTCTGCACCAGGGCGATCAGGTTGCCGTAGAACATTGAGCAGATGGAGAACACCATGAGCATTGTGATGATGGCCTGCCCCTCAGGGGTCACCAAGGTGACGATGCGGATCAGAATGGCCACTGCGGCTATCTTGGGCACGGAGGCGATGAAGGCGGTGGTCTCGTTGGAAGCGCCCTGGTAGACGTCCGGCGCCCAGAAGTGGAAGGGAAACACCGCCAGCTTGAAGAAGAAGCCGCCCATGACCATGGCGATGGCCACGATGGCCACAGGGTTGCCCATCATCTGCTGCAGGGCGGGCAGAAGCTTCACGAAGTACGTGGTGCCGGTCAGGCCGAACATGTAGCTCATGCCGAAAAGCATCACGCCGGTGGCCACTACACCGAACAGCACGTACTTTATGGCGGATTCCATCTGCATGCGCAGACCCGAATGGTCGTCGCGCATGGGGACCAGCAGGTAGAGCGAGTAGGACGACAGTTCAAGGGCGATGAACATGGTAAGCAGCTCGACGCTGCTGACCAGCATGAGAAGGCCGAGCGTGCTTAACGTCAGGAAGAAGTAGTACTCCGGGCGGACATCGTCGGCGACTCCTTTGAGCTCGGTGCCGAAAAGCAGCACAATGGCGAAGCCTACGGATATGACGAGCTTGAGGGACTGGGAGAACAGGTCGATCTTGTAGGCGTCGTAGAACAGCGCCCCCTCGAAGCGAAGGCAGCCGACGCAGACGGCAATGTTGAGCAGGGCCATGGCCAGGGTGATCGCCCTGGCTGTCCTGCCGCTGGTCTTGCCGGTGCTCATCAGAAAAAGGACAAGGCCGCCCATCAAGAGGAGCAATTCAGGGGCAAACAACGTGAGCTTCATATTGTAGCCTTTGCTTGGTCCTTAAGTGTTCTTAAATGCCTACGGAATCATCAGGCTCGTAACGGAAACACTTCCGTGCGAGGCAATGCCGGTCTGTTTGATCAGTTGGGTAACGCTTACGTGCATCACATCCATGAACGGCTCAGGCGCAAGCCCTATCCAGAAAACGAACACAAGAAGCGGGGCCAGGGTAATGATCTCGCGAAGGTTCAGGTCCAGAAGGCCTGGATGGCCGGGATTCTTCGTGCCGCCCCAGACCACCCGCTGCAGCATCCTGAACATGTAGGCAGCTGCGAGAATGGCGCCGGGTATGGCGCAGGCGGAGAGTATCTTGTTGTCCGCGAAGCTTCCCGCCAGGATAAGGAATTCGCCCACGAAGCTGTTTGTTCCCGGGAATGCCAGAGAGGAAAGCGAGAAGAAGGCCAAGTAGGTAACGTAGAAGGGCATGAACTTGCCGATGCCAGCGGCCGAGGCCAGCTCGCGGCTGTGGGTGCGCTCGTAGATCATGCCCACGCAGAAGAACAGCGCGCCGGTGGTGATGCCGTGGTTGATCATCTGGAGGATGGCCCCTTCGATGCCGCGCTGGTTCAAGACGAAGATGCCCAGGGTGACGAATCCCATGTGCCCCACGCTGGAGTAGGCGATCAGCTTCTTCATGTCCTGCTGGGCCAGGGCCGTGAACCCGCCGTAGAGAATGCCGGCCACGGACAGCCACTGGACATAGGGCAAAAAGATCATGGTGGCTTCGGGGGTGATAGGCAGGCAGAAGCGCAGGAATCCGTAAGTGCCCATCTTCAGAAGCACCGAGGCCAGGATGACGCTTCCGGCCGTGGGGGCTTCCACGTGCGCGGCCGGCAGCCAGGTGTGGAAGGGAAACATCGGCACCTTGATAGCGAAGGCCAAAAAGAATGCCAGGAAGACCAGTATCTGGAAGTTGGTGGAGTAGGCCTGGCCCATCATGGCCGGGATGAAGAACGTCCCCTGGCTCAGGTAGAGGGCGATGATGGCAACCAGAAGGAGCACGGAGCCAGCCAGGGTGTAGAGGAAGAACTTTATGGAGGCGTACACCTTCCTCGGCCCGCCCCAGACCGCGATGAGCAGGTACATGGGGATGAGCATGGCTTCCCAGAGCACATAGAAGAGCACGAAATCCAGGGCCATGAATACGCCCAGCATGGACGTTTCCATGAGCAGCAGGCAGATCATGAACTCCTTGACCCGCTTGCTGATGTACTTCCACGATCCCAGCACGCAAAGGGGCATGATCAGGGTGGTCAAAAGCACGAGCAGCAGGGAAATGCCGTCGACCCCAAGGGTATAGTTGATGTTTAAGGAGCTGATCCAGGGGGTGTGCTCACCAAACTGGTACTTGGCCGTGGTCAGATCGAAGTTCCAGTACAACGGCAGAGAGATGGCCGCGGTTACCGTGGTGATTACCAAGGACCAGATCTTCGCGGCACTGTCCCCGGGAATGCACAACAGGGCCAGCGCTCCGGCCAGGGGCAGGAAGATCAGGGTGCTCAGGATGGGAAACCCCATCTCGTTCATGATCAAAACGTCCATTCCCTCTTTCCTCCCGGTTGTGGATCAGGCGAAAACGTATACGACGAGCGCAATGGCAACGAGGGACATCGCATAGATGATGTTGTACTGGAGCCGGCCGCTCTGCATGTGGCGCAGGGTGGTGCCGACGCCGCGCACAGCGTGGGCGATTCCGTCCACCACGCCGTCAATGCCGTGCCAGTCGAACCAGGACCAGAAGCGCGCTGTCTTCATGAGAGGAACCAGGCCGATGACGCGGTAGGCTTCGTTCACGCCGTTGTCCGCGCCCTGGATGGGCTTCTTGGCCAGCCAGTAGAAGGCCCGTCCGCCCATGCGGTAGAACCAGTCCATGTCGATGCTGATCAACGGTTCCGGAGTCAGCTTCTTAATCAGCAGGAAGAAGCCCAAGGCCGTGAAGAGGAGAATCTGCAAGGTCTCGGAGATGTGGTACGCGGTATAGGGGTGGTACCCGGCCGCCACCTCGGGGTAGGGCAGCATGTCGTACAGGTACGGCGTGTAGCAGCCTATGAAGATGCACAGGATGGAGGCGGCGATCATGGCGGCCTGCATGTTCATCGGCGGATCAGCCGCCCTGGCCATGGTTTCCTTGCTGCAGTTGTTTTTGCCGAACCAGATGAAGTAGGGGACCTTGAGGCCAGTGTGCAGGAAGGTTCCGGCCGAGGCCAGGGTGAGCAGGAAGGCCGCCCAGTAGTTGTGCTCTTCGAAGCCTGCGGCCACGATCATGGCTTTGCTCACAAAGCCGCTGAACAGCGGGAACGCGGAGATCGAGAGCCCGCCTATGAGCGTGAAGATAAACGTCCGGGGCATCTTGGCGTACAGGCCGCCAAGCTCGGAGAACTTGCTCTTGCCGGTCATGTGGAGCACGGCTCCGCACCCCATGAAGAGAAGGCCCTTGTAGAGGATGTGGGCGAAGGCGTGGGCGCAGGCGCCGTTGATGGCCAGCTGCGTGCCGATGCCGACGCCGGCCACCATGTACCCGACCTGGCTTATGATGTGGTAGGCCAACAGTCGCCTGGAGTCGTTCTCGAGCACGGCGTAGACAACGCCGTAGAGCGCCATGCACACCCCCAAGGGCACCAGGATCTCCATGCCCGCGAAGCCGCGCGCCAGGGCGTACACGGCCGTCTTGGTGGTGAAGGCGCACATGAACACCGCGCCGCTCACGGTCGCTTCGCCGTAGGCGTCCGGCAGCCATGCGTGGAAGGGCGGCACCGCGGCGTTTAAGATAAACCCAATCATGATCAGGTAGGTGTACAGGCTCGGGTTATCCACCCCGATGGGGCCGAAAGACAGGTCACCGCCTGTTGCATGGTAGCGCAGCACGAAGCCGGCCAGCAAAAACAGCCCGCCCGCGGTGTGGACCATGAGGTAGCGGTAGCCCACCCACAACGACTCCTTGCGCCTGCGGAACCAGACCAGAAAGACCGAGGAGAAGGCCATCACTTCCCAGAACAGGAAGAGCACCAGGTAGTCTCCGCAGAAGATGACCCCTAGCGAACCGGCCACGTAGGTCCAGGCCGCGATGTGCTGGAAATCCTCCTCAACGTGCATGCCGTAGATGGAGCCTATGATGCACATGAGCGTCATGATGTAGGCGAACACCATGCTTAATGCGTCCACGCGACCGAAGGTCAGGGTCCAGTCCATGAACTGCACCACGCCGTAGGTGCCGTAGTGCCCTTGCATGCGAAGCACCGCCATGAACGCCAGCACCGGCACAGTGACCAGGTAGGCCTTCTTCAGCGCCCTTGGAATGAAGGGAAGGATGAAGGCTCCGGCGATGAGAATCAGTGCCGGGTGGAACCAGTACTCATTCATCATAGTAGTCCTCGCGAGTCATGATGCCCAGATGGCCGTACCATTTGGAGACGATTATGATCAGCACGCAGGCGACGAAGCCGAACGCGGCCCAGAATCCGGGAATCTTTTCCGCAAAGGTGTGGGCGTGCGACTTGTCCACGAAGGCCAGGTCCCAGGCCACGAGAGCCGCCAGTGCAACGTAGCAGCACCGGATGACCAGCTTCAAACGGTCGCGGAGGAAAGTAATGAATTTGGCTATCATCCTGTCACCGCCTTTACGAAAGTCATGAAGAAGTCAGGGAAGATGCCGATGGCCACCGAGATGAGCGCCGCGATCATGATGGGGATCACCATGGTCAGGGGCGCTTCCTTGATGCCCTCGAATTTTTCGCCCTTGGGAGGCTTTCCGAAGAAGGCCTTGAAGGTAACGGGGGCGAAGTAGGCCACGTTCAGCATGGTGCTGGCCAGAAGGATAAGGAGAATGCCTATGTAGTGCGAGGGCATCTCCATGGCGCCCACCAGGAGTTTCCACTTGGTGACGAAACCGGCCACCGGCGGCGCCCCGATCATGCTGAGCGAGGCGATGGCGAAGGCCGCGAATGTGAAGGGCATGGTGCGGCCAAGCCCTCCCATTTCGGAGATGGCCTTCTTGTGCGTGGCCACGTAGATGGCGCCGGCGCAGAAGAAGAGCGTGATCTTTGAGAAGGCGTGGTTGGCGATGTGGATGATGCCGCCCTGTATGCCGTCGATGGTCAGAAGCGACACGCCAAGCACGATGTAGGACAGCTGGCTCACTGTGGAGTAGGCCAGCCGGGCCTTCAGGTTGTCCTTGGTGAGGGCGATGATCGATGCGGTGAGAATGGTGAAGGAGACGAAGTACGCGGTCGGTATGCCAAGGTTCAGGGCCTGCATGGTGTCCGTGCCGAACACGTAGAGCATGACCCGGGTGGTGCAGAACACGCCGACCTTGACGACCGCCACCGCGTGCAGCAGTGCCGAGACCGGGGTCGGGGCGACCATGGCGCTTGGCAGCCAGTTGTGGAACGGCATGATGCCGTTTTTCGCAAACCCGAGGATGCAGCAGGCGTAGAGTATGGTGATCAAGGTTCCGTTGGTGCCGGAAGCAAAGATGCCGCTGTGGATGTTGTGCGCGAAATCGAGCGTGCCGGTGAGCACGTAGATTAAAATCATGGCCGGCAGGACAAGGCCCTTGGCCGTGGTGGTCAGGTACAGGATGTACTTCTTGCCGCCCTCGTAGCTCTCCTCGTCCTGGTGGTGTGCGACCAGGGGGTAGGTGCAGACGCTGACGATCTCGTAGAAGAGGTAGAGGGTGAAGAGGTTGTCCGAGAAGGCCACGCCGATGGCGCCGAACAGGGCCAGGGCGAAGCAGGTGTTGAACCGCGTCTGGGCGTGCTCGTGCAGCCCCCTCATGTAGCCTGCGGAATAAAAGACCGCGAGTATCCAGAGGAAGGAGGCGGCCAGGGCGAACACCATGGAAAAGGCGTCCACTCTGAAGGTGACGGTCAGCCCGGGCAGGATCTTGAATAGCTGGTACACCAGCGTTTTGCCCAAACCCAGGGGGGCGGGAGCGACCGTGGGCACCATCGAGGCGATGATGCAGAACATGACCACCGCGGCGACGAACGACCAGGACTCCCGGACATTGGGATTGCGCCCTGAAATCAAGACAAACATGGAGCCTGCCAGGGCCGCAAGAATGGCAAGCAGCGGCTTTATGGAAACAATAACATCCATTACGACCCTCCCTTTCCTCTCTAGCCGTTCAAATCCACGGTCTCGTCAGTCTCGATGGATTTATAGTTGCGGTAGACTGCGATGATGATGCTCAAGGCAATGGCTGCTTCGGCAGCGGCGATGGCCATGATGAACAGCGTGAACACCTGGCCGACCACCGGGTCCGGAGCCAGGAAGCGGTTGAAGGCCATGAAGTTCACCGAGGCCCCGCTCAATACGAGTTCCGCGGAAATCAGCATGCCGATGAAGGTCTGGCGCTGCACCATGCCGTAAACGCCGATGCCGAAAAGAAGCGCGCCTATCACCAGGTAGGTGGTGAGGCAGTTGCTTATAAGGAGTATGTTCATGTCTTGCTCCTTCCGGACCGGGCCAGCACCAGCGACCCGACAATGGCCACCAGAAGCACCACGGAGATGAGTTCGAAGCTGAAATTGTACGTGGTAAGCAGCGACTGGCCGATCTTCTCAATGCTGCCGCTTGCATCCGGAGCCTGGAAGGACTTCCACTCCGTCTTGAAGGCCAGGGTGACGAGCGCCCACACGAGCCCGGCGCTTGCGATGATCGCCAAGGCCATGGCCGAGGGGTTTCGCCTTACCACCCGTTTGTTCTCGGAAGTCTCAGCGAGCATTACGGCGAAGATGATGGTCACGCACACCGCGCCCACGTAGATAAGGAGCTGCATCAAGGCCAAAAAGGGGCTGGCCAGGTAGTAGTAGAGTCCGGCCACTCCGAGAAAGCACAGGGCAAGGCCCGCGACGCTTCGGATGAGCCGCTTGGCGCCGGTGGCCACCAGGGCGCCGAAGAGCGTGATCCCTATAAAGCCCAGGAACAACAGGCCGGAAAGGCTCTCGGCCGAGATCAGGGAAGGAGTCATGATTTCTTCGCCTCCAGCCGTTTCAGGAGGTCAAAAATGAATTCCTCATTCTTGTAGCCCGCCAAGTTGTACTCCTTGGAAAAGTCGATGGCTCCCGGAGCGCAGCTCTCCACGCACAGGCCGCACAGGCTGCATTTCGTGAAGTCCAGGGTGAACTGGGTCAGCACCTTGAGCTTGGCGCCTTCCGGCCTTTCTCCGGCCACGGTGATGCAGTTCGACGGGCAAGCCTTCTGGCAGCTGCCGCACACGATGCATTTGGTGCCGCCGAGCTTCTCGTCGAACACCAGGTCGATGTGGCCGCGATAGCGCGGGGTCATGGGCAGGGTCTCATGCGGATACTGCAATGTGACCACTGGCATGAAGAAGTACTTGATCGTTATGGCCAGGCCGACGATCAGGCTCCATGTCCCGCTGACGATCTCTTGGGTGTACTTGATCATGTTAGAAAACCTTCAACATGGCGCTGGTGAGAATCAGGTTGAAGAAGGAGATCGGGATCAAAATCTTCCAGGAAAGGTTCAGAAGCCCGTAGAAAGTGGTTCTCGGGTAAGTCCACCTGATCCAGATGACGGTGAAGATGAGGAAGTACATCTTGATCATGAACCAGTGCACCCCGGGGAACAGCCCGAAGGGGCATTGCCAGCCTCCAAGGAACAGGATGGTGGCGATGCTGGTGCCGACCACGATGTTGGCATACTCGCCCATGAAGAAGACGCCGAAACCCATGCCGGGGTATTCGGTGAAGGCCCCGGCGATGAGCTCGCTCTCGGCCTCGGCCATGTCGAAGGGGGCCCGGTTGGTTTCGGCCAGCATGCAGATGAAGAAGATAATGAAGGCCACCGGCATGAGCGGGCTGGCCGAGAGCTTGAACACGTTCCAGTGCCAGAATCCGCCGGCCTGCTGGATGACGATGTCCTGCAGATTGAGCGTCCCGGTGATCATGACCAGGGTGACCACCACCACCAGCATGGGGATCTCGTAGGCCACGTTCTGGGAGACCACGCGGGCCGCGGAGATGATGGCGTATTTGTTGCGCGAGCCCCAGGCGCCCAGCAGAAGCCCGAGCACGTTCACCGAGGCGAAGGCGAACACGGCCAGGAGGCCGACGTCCAAGTTCCTGGGGACCAGGGTCTCTCCGTAGGGAATGGTGACGAAGGACATGATGGCCGGAGTCATCACCAGGATTGGGGCCAGCTTGAAGAGGATGGCGTCCGCCCCTTCCGGAACGATGAGCTGCTTGGTCATCAGCTTGAGGCCGTCGGCCATGGGCTGCAAGAGCCCGAAAGGACCGACCTCCTTGGGGCCGATGCGCCGCTGGATATGGCCTGCTTCCTTGCGCTCGAGCCACACCAGGTACGCGGCGTTCATGGCCACGAATCCGATGATCCCGAGCAGGAATGCCAGCAGGCGCAACACTTCAGGATGAATGCTCATAGCGAATGCTCCTCACCGGTCTATCTCGGGAATTACCAGGTCCAGGCTGCCCAACAGCGCGAGGGCGTCGGGGAGCAGCATCCCCCGGCAGGCCTCGCCGAACACGATCAGGTTGGAATAACCGGGGGTCCGAAGCTTCAGCCGGTACGGGGTGTTGGTGCCGTCGCTGACAGCCCGCATCCCCAGGGAGCCGCGCGCCGTCTCCACGGCTTGGTAGTAGTCCCCCTTGGGCGGTTTTATCACCTTGGGAGCCTTGGGCGGCATGATGGGGCCTTCCGGCAGCTTGTCCAGGGCCTGCTCGATGATGCGCAGGCTTTGCAGTATCTCGTCCATGCGGACCATGTAGCGGGCCATGGAGTCGCACTCGGTGTATACCGGGATGTCGAAATCCAGGTTCGGGTACACCGAATAGGGCTCGTGCTTGCGCACGTCGAAGTCGATGCCCGAGCCTCTGGCCACGGGGCCGGTGGCGCCGTACTTGCGGCACATCTCGGCGGAGATGGGTCCGATCTCCTGCAAGCGCTTCA
This sequence comes from Desulfovibrio sp., assembly GCA_016208105.1. NCBI lineage: Bacteria > Pseudomonadati > Thermodesulfobacteriota > Desulfovibrionia > Desulfovibrionales > Desulfovibrionaceae > Desulfovibrio > Desulfovibrio sp. The sequence goes on along the minus strand of JACQYS010000020.1, from coordinate 154,916 downwards.
TGAGTATGATGTTCTTGGTGACCAGGCTGTGGTACATGGGCATGCGTTCGCGCATGCGGGTGACGAACGCCCTGGCCCCGGCCACGAAGTTCTCGTCGATGTCGTCGCAAACGCCCCCGAAGCGGAAGTAGCTGTAGGTGAGGCGCGAGCCGGTCACCGATTCCAAAAGGTCCAGTATCTGCTCTCTGTCGTCGAAGGCGTAGAGCAGGGGGGAGAAGCCGCCCAGATCCAGGATGTAGGCCCCGAACCAGAGGAGATGGCTTGATATCCGGTTCAGTTCGGAGGTGATCACCCTGATGTACTCGGCCCTCTCCGGCACCTCGATGCCCATGGCACGTTCCACCAGGCAGACGAAACCATGGTTGTAGGCCAGGGCGTGCAGGTAATCCATCCGCCCGGTATTGGGCATGAACTGGAGCCAGGTCCGGTTTTCGCCCATCTTCTCGTGCATCCGGTGGATGTAGCCGAGCACGGGCTCGGCTTCGACGATGTACTCGCCGTCCATGGTCAGCTTGACGCGAAGAACGCCATGCGTTGCCGGATGCTGCGGCCCAAGGTTCAAAACGAACGTCTCGTTGCAGGTGCTTTGGGCGTAGGCTCTCATGAGTTGAAATCCTTCAGAAGAGGATGGAAGTCGGCGTCTTCAGGCAAGAGCAGCGGCACAAGATACGGATGCCCGGCAAACTTGATGCCGAAGAAATCGTGGGTTTCCCTTTCGTGCCAATGCGCGGCTTGGTATATGTGGGAAATGGTTGGTATCACGGGATTGTTGCGAGGAGTGCGCACCCTGATCACCACCCGGCAGAATTCATCGTAACGGTTGAAGTCGTACACGGCTTCCAGGTCGTCGATCTGCACGCTCGCCGGGGCGGCAGGGGCGGGCTCCGGTGCGGCCTCGGGCGCTGCCTCCACTGGAGCCGGGGGCGGAACTTCTTCTCCGGCAGCCGCGGCCTCTTCCGCCGCCTTGGCGGCTTTGGCCGCAGCGGCCTTGGCCTTGGCTTCCGCAATCGCAGCCGCCTTGGCAGCCGCTTCCTTGACGGCGGCTTCCTTTTCCCCGAGCCAGTCAACGCCGGTGATGGTCTCGATGAAGAATCCTTCCCTGTCGACTATGGTCACGGCCTCCACGAGGTGCTCGGGGGATACCGCGACGTCCAGCAAGTACCCTTTTTTGGAGTATTCTGTTTCTTGTACTTTTGCGCCGGGTACGGCTTCCAGATGTTGTTTTATCGAGGAAAGCTTCATGATCAACCTGCCTCCACTCTAGGCCACCTGCGGGAGCCGGTCAGTTTTTCCTCAAGGGTCAGTATTCCTTCTATAAGTGCTTCCGGCCTGGGCGGGCAGCCTGGAATTATTACATCTACAGGAAAGAGTTTATGTGCTCCCTCGACTATTCCGTATTGGCCTTCAAAGACGAAAGGCCCCCCGGAGATGGCGCAGTTGCCCATCGCTATAACCCATTTCGGTTCAGGCATCTGGTCGTAGAGAGTCTCGACGGCGGGAGCCATTTTCTTGTTGATGGTTCCGCTGACGATCATCACATCGCTCTGGCGTGGAGAGGGCCTGAACACTTCGGCGCCGAATCTGGCAAGATCGAACCGCGACGCGCCTGTGGCCATCATCTCAATGGCGCAGCACGCCAGGCCGAAAGTCATGGGCCATAGGGAGTTCGCCCGGCAAAGAGCCAGCAGTTTGTCGAGCTGGGCAAATTGGACTACTGATGGTTGTAAATCTTGCGTTCCCACTTGAACACTCCCTTTTTCCAGGCATAGAGTATAATAAGAGAGAGGATGCCGACAAACATCAGAATTTCAATGAAGGCCTGCAGGTCATTAACAATACCTGGTTTGTTGTAGACAATTGCCGCCGGGAACAGAAACAGTATGTCCACAGCAAAGGCGACAAACATCAATGCGTAAAGATAGTAAACTACACCGAACTTGATCCAGGCGTCCCCGATAGGGTCGATGCCGCACTCGATCAACTGCGTTGTCTTCTTTTTAGTGTTCCTGGTCGAGCGTGGGGAGAGAAAGTATACTATGACAAAGGGACCAATCGCGAAGCTTAATCCGCCGAGAAAGAACGCAGCCACATAAAGCAAATCGATCGTTGCGTAGTCTGCCACGAAGATCACTCCTTGTAGTAGCTCAGATACGTCAGAGAACACCTCCGGAATAAGGAGGCAACAAAAGAGCATCGAGATATGTGAATGTCTGTAAGCTCCGCGACAGCAAACGCACGAGGGCTTGCATCACGGGTACAGCCCGTATCATCAGCGAGGCAGATATCATGGCCGGATAATGATCCGTCCACGTCACTTTTATCGGTAGGGTTCACCTCTTTTGCGCTACTGTGCAAAGTAATGCAACCCCTGATTTCAATTTTATGCATTTTTTTCCTATGTCTGCTCCGTTGGCTGATGTCAGTACAATACCTACCACCTGAGTATCCTTTCCCGGGGACCGAGTACCGGTAAGGCTGGACGGCAACCCGGCGATGACTGTCGCCACGTCGTTCGCACCTGGAGAACCCTCACGAAAGGTCGGTTCTTGGAGATCTGGAATGTGACTGTGGTGGGCCCTTGAGTCCCTTGGGGCCTCAACCCCCTGGAACCTGGCGGGCAGACCAGGACGGAGCCTGCATCGGAAGGCCATTTCTAGACTTCACAAACCTGATGGAAAGGGGCAATGTGCATCCCTTTTCAACTGGATGTGACCATGCAAATGAAGCATTCTACTCCCGGAGTCCTGGCTGCTGCCTCGGCGTTTCTGTGCTGGGGACTCCTGCCCATATATTGGAAAGCCCTCTCAGGGGTGCCGGCTTTGCAGATCATCTGCCACCGCATCGTCTGGTCCCTGGCCTGTACAGGGGTTCTCCTCGTTTTTCTGGGCGGCCTGGGTACGCTTCGGAGCGCTCTGGGCTCCGGCAGGAATCTCTTCCTGTTGGCCTGCAGCAGCAGCCTTATCGGCGTGAACTGGCTTCTCTACGTCTGGGCCGTGAATGAGGGGCATGTGCTTGAGGCAAGCCTCGGGTATTACCTCAACCCCATTGTGAACGTTGTCCTGGGCATGGCTGTTTTCGGCGACCGCCTGAACCGGGCCCAGACCCTGGCGGTCTGCTTGGCTGCGACTGGAGTGGCCGTGCAGGTGGCCGTTCAGGGTCGCTTGCCCTGGGTTGCCTTGGTCCTGGCGATGACCTTCGGACTCTACGGAATGGTGCGCAAACTCATGTCCATGGAATCCCTGCAGGGGCTCTTCGCCGAGACCCTGATTCTCAGCGTGCCTGCCGGGGCGTACCTGGCGTACCTTGCCGCCACGGACTCCGGGGAATTCGGGCATCAGGGCCTGGCTATCGACGTGCTCCTTGCCGGAGCCGGAGTGGTGACGACGGCGCCTCTGCTGGCGTTTGCTTTCGGGGCGCGGCGCATCACCATGACGACCCTTGGCGTATTGCAGTACCTAGGTCCCACAGGCATGTTCCTGCTTGGCGTGCTGGCCTACGGAGAACCGTTCGGGGTGTCCCAGTCGGCCACCTTTGTCCTCATCTGGCTCGGAGTGGCGCTGTACACGGCTGACGGTGTCCGGACTCTTAGCTGGTTCCGCAAGCGTGATCCTTCCGGGGCGGAGTAGCGGGAAAGGAGCCTTTCAAGGTACTTGCGGCGGCAAGCCGCATGAGAGTACACCACAAATGAGCAACGGCACGAGTATCGTCTCTTGCTACCTGGGCGGTCTGGAAAGTCCTGTTGCTGCATTCTTCTTTCACAAGACGGACGAGGAGAACGTAAGGCATGGTTGAGTATCCCGTCATACTTGGCGTCTACTCCCTGAAACAGGAGACCGCGGTCGGTGTGGGCGATACCGCCATGAAGCGCGAGACCGTGACCTATTGGTTCGCCCGGCAGTTGGACAAGGAGCGTTTCGACGTGCAGCCGCTCAATGTCCATCACGTACCGTCTGGCGTGAAAAAAGAATTGGGGGCCAGGGATTTCCTGGTGAATTACACTCCGGAGCCGCAGTATTATAAGGTGTACACTGTCCCGGCGTTGAACAGCTTGGCGCAAAAGCTCGCCAAGGGGCAGGGTCAGCTTGAGAACGGGCAGATAGACGAGGCCGAGAAGTCTTTCATCAAGGCGCTCATGATAGACGATCTCAACGTTACGGCGAATTATGGGCTGGGCGACGTCTATTCCGAGCAGAAGGACTTCTCCAAGCTCAGGAAAGTGCTGAACACACTGCTCAACCTGGATGAAGCTTTCGGTGAGGAGCACAGGGAGAGATTCAACAGTTTCGGAATCAATCTGCGTAAGAACAAGATGTTCGACGAGGCGTTGAATTTCTACTCAAAAGCCCTCGAACTCAATGCCATGGATGAAAATGTCTATTTCAACATGGCCAGGGCTTTCTATGAAAAACAGATGATCGAGGAGTGCACCCGTCATCTGAACATAGCCCTGGCCGTGAATCCGGAGTTCACAGAGGCCAGGGCGTTTCTGGCGCATTGCCAGAGGCTTGAGGCAAAAGCCCAGACGGGCCAGGCTTGAACTCGCAGCCACCATCATTCCGGACAGCAAAGGTAAATGAAGAGAGTGCACGCTTTGCCCAATACCCGAGGGGGGCAAAGCGCGTCATGGCTTGGTCAGTGAAAGAAGGGTCTTTACGGCGTTTCGGTTGACCGTGGAGCGCTAGAAGAAGGCCTTCACGGTTTGATCAACCTGAGTCTCGTGCTCCCGGCAGATATTGGCCACCGAGTCAGCCGGAATTCCAAGAAGATCCCATGCCTTTTCCTCAAACTGAGGCAGAACGTACATGCCCCCCGTTGCGATATCCATCGCATTGGCAAACACGTCCGCCACGTGGATGACTGCCGCTTCCCGAGGATTCGAGGCCGAAAGCGGGTCGTGGTGGAAATTGATGAGGTCCGAGAGCTGGGGTGGGAAATTCCACTGACGCAGCAGGTGCTCGCTCACCGAGGTGTGCGTGAATTCGAAGACGGTCTGTTCGGCTTCGACAATGGGCAGAACGTTCTCCCGCGCGAAGATCAGCGCGTCCGAGGAGGCATACGGCATTTCCTTGAAGAGAATGAGCCTGCCCGCATCGTGCAGAAGGCCGGCGATGAAAAAGCGCTCGGTGTTCTTTTCGCCCATGGCCTTGGCCAGTATGTTGGCGAATATTCCGCTTGAGATGGAGTGGCGCCAGAACGTGGCCATGTCGATGAGCTCGGGGGGGATGCCCTTGAAATAGTTGATCGCGGAAATCCCAAGGGCGAGCGTCGAGAGCTCGTTGATGCCGATGATGGAGATGGCCCTGTCAATGCTTTCGACAGGTTTTGCCACGGCATACATGGGACTGTTGACCAGCTTGAGCAGCCTCGAGGCAAGTCCGACGTCCTGGCTCACAAGTGCGCCCAGGCGGTTCACCGAGGCCTTCTGGGTGTCTATTTCCTTTCTCAGCCTGAAGTAGACGTCGGGGAAGCTGGCCAGTTTTGTCTCGTGATCGACGATGCGTTCCGGCTTGACGATTTCCATGGGGAAAACGTCCGCAAGGTGTTCCACGTTTTCCGCGCGGCGCACAGACAGGGAAGGCAGGGACCAGCCTTGGTCCAGCTTTTGTTCAACAAGGTCCACCGCGAAATTGTACAACGAAATGACGGTCGGATTGTCTGGATTGACGAAGGCGAAAAATTCCCGGACATAATCTATTGCCTGATCCCTGCGTTTTTGCGCGTTCGGATCTTCGATCTCCACGTCCGTGATGCCGAGTCCCTGAAAAAGTCCTAGGTGCCAGGGTTCGATCGTGCAGCCTTTGGCCAAGAGCACGCGGCCGTCGGGGGAAGTGACGTCCTTTGCTGTTGTCGCGCCAGGCTGGAGTTGCTTGATCCCTATCGTTGGCATGGTTGCAGGAACTCCGTTCTATACTTTGAGATACGCGATGCAGTTCGAAAGCATTTTCGGCCTGAACACGTTTGTTATGCTGTGCAGGGATTCAGAGTGCCCGAGCATGAGCGTTCCACCAGGAAGAAGGTTGTCGTAGAACGCCGCAAGGGCCTTCTTCTTCATGTTTACGTCGAAATAGATGATGACGTTCCGGCAAAAGACGATGTGGGACTTGGGAAGCCTTTTAAGCGCCAGGGAGTCGTTTAAGTTCATTACCTGGAAGTTCACCAAGCTGGCCACTGCGGGCGAAATCTTGTAGCCGGTCGCGCACTTGGTGAAGTGCTTGGCTTTTATGGCGTCGGGGGTTGTTTTGAAGGAGTAGTCGCCGAAGACGCCTTCCTTTGCCTTGGCGATCATTGGGGGGGAAAGGTCCACTCCTGTGATGTTCACTCTCCAGCGCTTAAGCTCAAGCCCAAGGAGTTCATGGATGATTATGGCCAGGGTGTAAGGTTCCTCACCGGAGGAGCACCCGGCTGACCAGATGTTCAATTCGAATTTATTCTTTTGCCGCAGGTCGTTTATAAGCGGGGTCAACACGTTTGCGGTAAAGCCGTCGAGCTGCTTGGTGTCTCGGAACAGGCTCGTCTCGTTTGTGGTGACAAGCTCGTAAACCCGTTCGAGCTCCTTGACGCTGTCCCTGCCATAACTCAAAAGCTTGATATATTCGCCGAATGTTTTCAGTCCCAACTCCGCTATGCGTGGTTGGAACCGGTTTTCGAAAAGATACTTGCGCTTTTCGTCCACCCATATGCCGCATTTCGAATAGATGAAGTCGCGGAGTTGTCGGAACTCTTCGTCGCTGATGGGCGTAGTTTTGCGCAGTAGGAGCGGGGAGCTGGAGAATAGGGTCATATATCTGCCATATTGGTTTTTATTCATTGAATACTCTAAAATACCTACAGTGACAAGGTTGTTTCCATGTCTCGTTGAGAACCCCTGAGTGCCTCTGGCGAAACAGACTGATTCCAAGGGCTGTTACGTGTTTTTGTGCCGAATATGTTGGCCAGGGAATAGTCCGAGAATATGACGATTTATCCCTTCATCAACGAATGATTCCCTGAAAGTTGCCGAACCGGAGTGTGTTGAGGCGTGCAAGCAACTGGCGTTACAGGATCGTTTCTTTACCCGGGTTTCTCTTTCGCAAAGAGGTCTATTCGACATGCAATCGGCTGAATCCAGCGAGTCAGCTCGGGCTGGAAGTCCCTGAGATCATTCCCCGAGAATTGAGCTCACACAAGGTGTTGCCTGTGGTTGACGGGAGGGATAGAGGGACGATTCCCTGATGGAACGATCCATTAGGGGCAAGGAGCACCCAATGCGTGAAAAATTCCTGAACCAACTGCGCCAAACCGTGGAGCAGGTACGCGCTGACGGCTTTTATAAATCCGAGCGCGTGATAGAGAGTCCCCAGTCCTCCAGCATTCACCTGGCGGCTGGGCAGGATGTGCTGAATTTCTGCGCCAACAACTACCTGGGCCTGGCCGACGATGCCCGGCTCATAAAGGCCGCCAAAGACGGCCTGGACCGTTACGGCTTCGGCATGGCTTCCGTCAGGTTCATCTGCGGCACCCAGACGGTTCATAAAAAGCTTGAAGCAGCGGTGTCGGAGTTCCTTCAAACCGACGACACCATACTCTATTCCAGCTGTTTCGACGCCAATGGGGGGCTGTTCGAGACCATCCTTTCCGCGGAAGATGCCGTGATCTCCGACGAACTCAATCACGCCTCCATCATAGACGGCGTACGCCTGTGCAAGGCCAAGCGCTTTCGCTACGCAAACAACGACATGGCCGACCTGGAAGCCAAGCTCAGGCAGGCCGATGCGGAAGGAGCGCGGTTCAAGCTGATCGCCACGGACGGAGTCTTCTCCATGGACGGCATCATCGCCGACTTGAAGAGCGTCTGCGACTTGGCCGACAAGTACGGCGCCCTGGTCATGGTGGACGACTCCCATGCCGTGGGGTTCATAGGCCAGGGAGGACGCGGCACGCCCGAGCATTGCGGTGTGCTGGGGCGGGTGGACATCATCACCGGCACCCTGGGCAAGGCCCTGGGCGGCGCGTCCGGCGGCTACACCTCAGGGCGAAGGGAGATAGTGGAGCTTCTGCGCCAGCGTTCCCGTCCGTATCTCTTCTCCAATTCCCTGGCCCCGTCCATCGCGGCCGCCTCCCTGGCGGTGCTCGAGCTGCTGGGCAGCGGGGAAGGGGCCGGGCTTCGCGACCGGGTGCGCGAAAACGCGGCCAGGTTCAGGGCCGGCATGTCCGCGCTGGGATTCACCCTGGCCGGCAGTGATCACCCCATCATCCCCGTCATGCTGGGCGATGCCGTGCTGGCCGGGCGCATGGCGGAGGAACTCCTTAAGGAAGGGATTTACGTTGTCGGGTTCTCCTACCCCGTGGTGCCCAAGGGCAAGGCGCGCATCCGCACCCAGATGAGCGCGGCCCATTCCCCCGAACAGATCGACCGCTGCGTGGCGGCCTTCGCCAAAGTGGGCAAGACCCTGGGCGCGATACAATAGGCAAACGACAAGGCGACACACCATATGAAAGCGCTAGCCAAGACCGAGCGCGGTCCCGGACTCAAGCTCATCCGGACCGCCAAGCCCGAAGTGGGGCACAACGACGTTCTCATCAAGATCAAAAAGACCGCCATCTGCGGCACGGACGTGCACATCTGGAAATGGGACGAATGGGCCCAGAAGACCATCCCCGTCCCCATGCACGTGGGGCACGAGTATGTTGGCGAGATCGTGCAGATCGGCCAGGAGGTGCGCGGCTTTGAAATAGGCGACCGGGTTTCCGGCGAGGGCCATGTGACCTGCGGGTTCTGCCGCAACTGCCGAGCCGGGCGCAGGCACCTGTGCCGCAACACTTTCGGAGTGGGGGTGAACAGGCCTGGATGCTTCGCGGAGTATCTGGCCATACCGGCCTTCAACGCCTTCAAGATTCCCGACGACATAAGCGACGACCTGGCCGCCATTTTCGATCCCTTCGGAAACGCGGCCCACACCGCCCTGTCCTTCGATCTGGTGGGCGAGGACGTGCTCATTACCGGCGCCGGACCCATAGGAATCATGGCCGTGGCCATCTGTCGGCATGTCGGCGCGCGCCATGTGGTCATAACCGACGTGAACGACTACCGTTTGGATTTGGCCCGCAACATGGGCGCCACCCGGGCAGTGAACGTCGCCCGGCAGCAGCTTCCCGAAGTGATGCAGGAACTTCGCATGACCGAGGGGTTTGACGTGGGCCTGGAGATGTCCGGCGCCCCGCAGGCCTTTGTGTCCATGCTGGAGAACATGAACCATGGCGGCAAGGTCGCGCTTTTGGGGATTCCGCCTGCGAACACGGCCATCGACTGGAATCATGTGATTTTCAAGGGGCTTGAAATAAAGGGCATTTACGGGCGCGAGATGTTCGAGACCTGGTACAAGATGGTGGCCATGCTCCAAAGCGGCCTGGACATAAGCTCCGTAATCACCCACCGCTTCGCGGCCGAGGAGTTTGAGAAAGGCTTCGAAGCGATGATGAGCGGATCAAGCGGCAAGGTCATCCTGGATTGGACTGAGTAAAAGAGGGACGATGTCCCGGGTCGCCGGAAGGGCGCTCCCCTCTGGTCGTTCGCTTCGGGGAGTGAATCTTTGTGATCCCTTTTATGGCGCCGGTCTCCGGTATTCGGAGGTCGGCGCCATTTTATTGCTGCTGAATCCGGGAAAAGCTTGGTCAAAAATGGCGTGATCCCAAATGCTTCTGGCTGTACGTCATCTTGGTGCAGGCTGCGCGAACTCGCGATTCGGTGGCGGGGTGAGTCTCGCCAATTTAACGGAATTGTTGATCGTAACTTTGTTGACAAAGTCGCCCTGAAAGGAATAGATCGTTCCTGCTGTGCATCAATCGTTTCGCTGAGAGAAACGGCCTGGGCGCGGCGAGCACGCTGATATTCCAAATCATTTCGCTACAATCCGGTTTCAGGAGCACGCTCGTGAAGGGGAAGGACAACGCCTCGGAAACTCTGGCAAAGGGACTGAGAATCCTGGACATCTTCGGCGTCGAGGATGCGGGGTTCACCTTAAGCCAGATCGCCGGCAGGGTCAGCCTCAACAAGACCTCCGTCTACCGCTACGTCAATACTTTCCGCGAGCTGGGCTACCTGCGCCGCGACGAGCGAACCGGCTTGTACCATCTGGGAGTGCGCTCCCTCTCGCTGGCTCATTCCATTATGGAAAAGAGCGAGATGGTGCAGCAGGTGAAGCCGTTCGTGGAAGAGGCCTTCCGCAAACACGGCGTCCACGTTGACGTGGGTATTGTGGCCGGAGACGCCATCTACCTCATCTACAGGCACGAATCCAAGGACACCTCGGTGTTTCGCTCCTTCAGCTATTCCTCCGAGCCCTATTATTTGGCCACGGGCAAGGCGGCCATGGCCTTTATGGACCCTACGGACTTAAACCAGCTTCTCGACCGTCTGGACCTTACAGCCAAAACCGAGAAGACCATCACGGACAAGAGCGAACTTCTGGCTGACCTCAAAACGGCGCGTGAGAAGGGGTATTCGGTCAACAACGAGGAGTTCGTGCCCGGGCTCATAGCCATTGGAGCTCCCCTGTTTTCTTTGCGCACTGGCAAGGTGGTTGGTGGCGTCAGCTTCGACTCCACCACGGACCAGTATTCCATGAAGGAATTCGAGGCCAGGTTCGTCGGTTATTTGGTGGAATTGGCCAAAAAGATTTCAGCCGTGGTTTCTCTATAGCCGCGGTATCCTGTTTCTTGAATTTTGGTATTTGTCCGCATTCCACGGGAAGTGAACAGGACGCGAACCGTTGGGTGCGGCGGCAGTACGGAGGGGGAGGATGTCTCCCCCTCCAGGGGAACGGCCCGGAATCTTTGAATATCATCCGGCCGTGCGCGCGGTGGCGCGGGCGGTCCCCGGGTGCAACGCACAACGTGGAGGAATGTCGATGAAAAGGATTATTGCCCTGTGCATGGCCATGGTCTTCGCTTTTGCGGGTCTGGCCTGGTCCGCTGACGACACGGTTCGCATCGGCGTGTTCCTGCCCCTGACCGGGCAGAATGCCTTCGGTGGTCAGCTCGAGCTGGAAGGCGTGCAGTTGGCCAACAAGGAAGTGAACACCGTCCTTGGCAAGAAGGTCGAGATCGTCACTGTGGACAACAAGTCCGACAAGGTCGAAGCCGCCAACGCGGTCAAGCGCCTGATCGAGAAGGATAAGGTTCAGGCCATCATCGGTACCTACGGTTCCTCCCTGGCCATGGCCGGCGGAGAAGTGTCCGAAAAGGCCGGCATCCCCCAGGTGGGCACCAGCTGCACCAATCCCCTGGTGACCGCGGGCAAGAAGTACATCTTCCGCGTGTGTTTCATCGATCCCTTGCAGGGCGCCGGTGCGGCAACGTATGCCTACAAGACCCTTGGCCTGAAGAAGGCCGCCATGTTGGTCGACGTGGCCAACGACTATTCCGTGGGCCTGTCCAACTTCTTCAAGAAGTCCTTCACCAAGATGGGCGGTCAGGTGGTCTCCACCCTGAACTACCAGTCCGGCGACCAGGACTTCACCGCGCAGCTCTCCAAGATCATTTCCGAGAAGCCCGACGTCCTGTTCATCCCCTCCTACTTTGCTGAAGGCGCCATCATCATGAAGCAGGCCAAGGAGCTTGGCGCGACCTTCAAGATCATGGGGGGCGACGCCATGGACAACCCCGAGATCACCAAGATCGGCGGCAAGGCCGTGGAAGGCTTCGTGCAGACCACCTTCCCCTACGATCCTTCCATGAAGGACATGAACGCCACCGCCAAGAAGTTCACCGAGGAATGGAAGAGGACGTTCCTTTCAAAGGAACCCAACGTGAACGCCGCCCTGGGGTACGACGCCTACATGATCATCATCGACGCCATCAAGCGTGCCGGCAAGGCTGAACCTGAAGCTATCACCAAGGCCCTGGCCGAGACCAAGGGCTTCATGGGCGTGACCGGCTCCACCACCATCAACGAGACCCATGACGCGGTGAAGCCCATCGGTCTCATCGAGATCAAGGACGGCAAGAAGGTTTACGTGGGCGAAGTCGCTCCCGAGCTTTAGCCGGGTGCGCATCACGCGCCGTTGACGACGATCCGGGCGGGGGGCGTAAGGCTCCCCGCCCTTTCACGGCACCACAAAAGGACTTTCACCAATGAATGTCGAAACGTTCATCCAACACGCGCTCAACAGCCTGACCCTGGGCAGCCTCTATGCGCTCATCGCCATAGGCTACACCATGGTCTACGGCATCCTGCGCCTGATCAACTTCGCCCACAGCGAAATATTCATGCTGGGCGCCTATTTCGTCTTCTGGGGGGTGACCCTTCTGGCCCTGCCCTGGCCCCTGGCCATCGCCCTCTCCATCGCCTTCACGGCCGGGGTGGGCATCATGGTGGACAAGGTGGCCTACCGCCCCCTGCGCGACGCGCCCCGAATTTCCGCACTGATAAGCTCCATCGGTGTTTCATTCTTTTTGCAGAACGTGGCCATCGTGTTCTTTCAGGCTATACCCCGCGCGGTCTACCGCCCCGAGTGGATGGAGCAGCCCTTCATCCTGGGCAATGTGCGCATCCTGCCCATCACGCTTTTCGTTCCGGTGCTGTCGGTGGTTTTGATGCTCGGGCTGTTGTACATCGTCTACCGCACCAAGACGGGCCTTGGCATGCGGGCCATCAGCAAGGACATAGAGACAAGCTACCTCATGGGCGTGCCGGTCAACCGGGTCATCGCCATCACCTTCGGCATCGGCTCCGCCCTGGCTGCGGCCAGCGGCATCATGTGGGCGCTCCGGTATCCGCAGCTCCAGCCCATCATGGGAACCATCCCAGGTTTCAAGGCCTTCATCGCCGCCGTGTTCGGCGGCATCGGTTCCATCCACGGCGCGGTGGTGGGCGGCGTCATTCTGGGGTTCATCGAGATCATGACCGTGGCCTTCTTCCCGGATTTGGCCGGCTACCGCGACGCCTTCGCCTTTGTTCTGCTCATAGTGGTTCTTATGATTAAGCCGACGGGCCTGTTCGGAGCGAGAGTGGAGGACAAAGTATAATGAACAAGAGCGCCATATTCCTCCTCAATATCGCGGCCGTGTCGGTCTTGGGGCTTTTCCTTTGGTGGGCCGAAGGCTCCCTGGACGGCTATAAGATTCAGATACTGAACCTCATCGCGGTGAACATCATCCTGGCCCTGTCATTGAACCTCATCTACGGCTTCACCGGCATGTTCAGCCTTGGCCACGCCGGATTCATGGCCATCGGCGCCTATGTGTGCTCCATTTTGATCCTCACCCCGGATCAGAAGGACACCATGTACATCCTGGGCGGCGCTTACGAATGGGTGCAGAACGCCCAGGCCCCCTTCCTGGCCGCGGTTGTCGCGGGAGGCTTGGTGGCTGCGGTGTTCGGCTTCATCGTCGGGTTTCCGCTGCTTCGCCTTGGCGACGACTATCTGGGTATCGCCACTTTGGGCTTTGCCGAGATCGTGCGGGTAGTGGCTACCAACGTTTCCGGAATCACCAACGGCTCGCTTGGCCTCAAGGGCATACCGGCCCATGCCAACCTGTGGTGGAACTTCGGCTGGTGCCTGGTGACCCTCTACGTCATCGTGCGCCTTCTCAAGTGCAATACGGGAAGCGTGTTGAAGGCCATCCGCGACGACGAGATCGCGGCCAAGGCCATGGGCGTGAACGTCTTTCGCTATAAGCTGCTCTCCTTCACGGTGGGCTCCTTCTTCGCGGGCATTGGCGGAGCGCTTCTGGCAAGCCTGGTGACCACGATAGATCCCAAGATGTTCCTCTTTACCCTGACGTTCAACGTGCTCATGATCGTGGTCACGGGCGGACTGGGGTCGCTCACCGGCTCGGTTCTGGCGGGAGTGGGCATCACTGTGCTGCTGGAGTGGCTGCGTGTGGTGGAAAACCCCATCTCGCTTGGCAGCTTCGAAGTGGCCGGGATTCCCGGAATGCGCATGGTGGTGTTCTCGCTGGCGCTCATCGTCATCATCCTCTTCAGACGCGAGGGGCTCATGGGCATGCGCGAGTTCAGCTGGGCCAGGCTCCTTGGCAAGAAGGGGGAGCGGTAATGAGTAAGGACATCATCTTAGAGGTCAAGGGCCTGACCATGCGCTTCGGCGGCCTCACTGCGGTCAATGGATTTACGGCCTCGCTGCACCAGGGCAGCATCACCGGGCTCATCGGGCCCAACGGGGCAGGTAAGACCACCTGCTTCAACATGATCACCGGATTCTACAAGCCTACGGAAGGCCGTTCCTTCTATATGGGCCAGGAGATGACCGGGCTGCCCCCGTACCTGGTCTGCAAACAGGGCATAGCCCGCACCTTCCAGAACATCCGCCTCTTCGGCAACGAGACCGTGCTTGAGAACGTGATGATCGGCGGCCACCTGCGCCAGAAAACCAGCTGGATCCAGGCCGTATTTTTCACTCCCGCCTACTTGAAGGAAGACAAGGCCATGCGCAAGCGCGCCATGGAGCTTCTGGAAGTGGTGGGGCTTGGCCATCTGGCTGACGAGCAGGCCAACAGCCTTCCCTACGGGGCCCAGCGCAGGCTGGAGATCGCCCGGGCCCTGGCAACCCAACCAGGCCTTCTCCTCCTGGACGAACCGGCCGCGGGCATGAACCCCCAGGAAACCCAGGAACTTATCCGGTTCATAAGAGACATCCGGGACCAGTTCGGGCTTACCGTGTTTCTCATCGAGCACGACATGAAACTGGTCATGGAGATTTGCGAACACATGTGGGTGCTGGATTACGGCGTTACCATAGCGGAAGGAGCTCCCGAGGCCATCAAGTCCAACCCCAAGGTCATCGAGGCCTACCTGGGAGAGGAGGTCCACATCGATGCTTAAGATCACCGACCTCCATGTGCATTACGGGGGCATCCACGCCTTGAAGGGCGTCAGCCTGGAAGTGCCGCAAGGAAAGATCGTCACCCTGATCGGGGCCAACGGCGCTGGAAAATCCAGCACGCTTCGGGCCATCGCCGGACTCGTGAAGAACAAGAAGGGGTCCATCACCTACAGCGGCAAGGACATCGGGGCCATGAACCCGGTGGATATCGTGAAGTCAGGCATTGTCATGTCTCCGGAGGGGCGGCGCATTTTCCCCCATCTCTCGGTGTACGAGAACCTCATGCTTGGGGCCTACAGCCGAAGCGACAAGGACGGCATCGCAAAGGACTTGGAATGGGTGTACGAGCTTTTCCCCCGCATGCGCGAGCGCATGCAGCAGCGGGGCGGCACGCTCTCGGGCGGCGAGCAGCAGATGCTGGCCGTGGGCCGCGCGCTCATGAGCGCTCCCGAAGTGGTCATGCTGGATGAGCCGAGCCTTGGCCTGGCGCCGCTTCTGGTCCGGGACGTGTTCGAGATCATAAAGACCATCAACCAGAAGGGCATGACCGTGCTGCTCGTGGAGCAGAACGCCTACGCCGCTCTCAAGGTGGCCCATTACGCCTACGTGCTGGAGACAGGTACCATCGTGCTGCAGGGAACCGGCGAGGAACTCTGCACCGACAAGCGCGTCTGCGAAGCCTATCTGGGAGGATAATCCCATGGTCGACACACGTTCCGGCGGCGCGTCAGGACAGTACCGCCTGGAATCCGACTCCCTGGGCGAGATGCAGGTCCCTGCGGGCGTGCTCTATGGGGTCCAGACCTTGCGGGCCATCCACAACTTCCCCATAACCGGGGTGCGCATCTCCCACTACCCTGAGTTCATCAAGGCTCTGGCCGCCATCAAGAAGGCGGCGGCCCTGGCCAACCACAGGATGGAGCTTCTGGACTCCGAACGCATGGACGCGATCTGCCGGGCCTGCGATCTGCTCATGGCCGGCAAGCATCGGGGACATTTCCGGGTGGACGTGATCCAGGGCGGGGCAGGGACGTCCAGCAACATGAACGCCAACGAGGTTATCGCCAACCTGGGCCTGGAGCTCATGGGCAAAAGGCGCGGCGACTACCAGTTTTTGCATCCCAACAACCACGTCAACCTCTCCCAGTCCACCAACGACGTCTATCCCTCGGCCATCAGGCTCACCTTGGTGATCATGGGCCAGGCCCTGCACAAGGCCATGGGGCGTCTGAGCCAGGCCTTGGAGGAAAAAGGGCGGGAATTCGCCCATGTGATAAAGATCGGGCGTACTCAGCTCCAGGACGCCGTGCCCATGACCCTGGGCCAGGAGTTCAAAGCCTGGGGTATCATGGTGGAGGAAGATCGCCAGCGCCTGCTCGAAGCCCTGGACCTGGTCCGGGAGATCAACCTGGGCGGCACGGCTATCGGCACGGGTATCAACGCCCCGCCCGAGTATGCCCCCTTGGTGGTGGCCCTCCTAAACCAAGTGAGCGGCCAGGGCATGCTTCTGGCCGAAAATCTGGTGGAGGCCACCCAGGACACGGGCGCATACGTGCAGTTTTCCGGGGTGCTCAAGCGTACGGCCGTGAAGCTTTCCAAAATATGCAACGACCTGCGGCTGTTGTCCTCCGGCCCGCGCTGCGGCCTGGGCGAGATTCGTCTGCCCAAGATGGCCCCGGGCTCGTCCATCATGCCTGGCAAAGTGAACCCCATCATTCCCGAGGTGGTCAACCAGATCGCCTTCCAGGTGATCGGCTCTGACCTGACCGTGACCATGGCCGCCGAGGCCGGGCAGCTTGAACTGAACGCCATGGAACCGGTGCTGGCCCACAACCTGTTCAATTCGCTCATGCTCCTTCGCCGGGGCTGCGTGGTGCTGGCTGACAAATGCATTAAGGGCATAGAGGCCGACGAGGAACGCTGCCGCCGCAACGTGGAGCAGAGCCTGGGGCTTGCCACGGCCCTGTGCCCCTACGTCGGGTACGACACTGCGGCCAAAGTGGCCCAACACGCTGCCCGGGAGAACCTCACGGTGCAGGAAGCGGCCAAGACGCTTTTGGGATGGGATGACGCAAAACTTGGCGATGTTTTGAATCCCGAGCACATGCTGCGTCCCTCTCAGCCGAATCGCGAATACGTCTGTTTCACTTCGGACCGCCCTGGGACCCAGGCCTCCACGAGCGGCAAGGAAGAATAAGCGTGAAGATAGCAATTTACACCATGGGCGGCACCATCGACAAAATCTACTTCGATGACCTCTCGGACTATGTGGTGGGCGAACCCCAGGCGGGTGAAATCTTGAAGGAAGCCCAGGCAGCGTTCGAATTCTCGGTCAACGAGGTGCTGCGCAAGGACAGCCTGCACCTGACCGATGAGGACAGAGCCTTGCTTCGCGAACGCATCGCTGCCGATCCGTGCCCTTTTATCCTGGTCACCCACGGCACCGACACCATGGCGGAAACGGCCAAGGCCCTCATGGGTCTTACGGACAAGGTGATCGTGTTCACCGGAGCCTTGAGCCCGGCCCGGTTCAAGGGCTCGGACGCGGGCTTCAACATCGGCTGCGCCGTGGGCGCGGTGCAGTCGCTTCCCCCCGGGGTCTACATCAGCATGAACGGCGTGGTGTTCGAAGCGGGAAAGGTCCGCAAGAACAGGGCTGCCGGGCGCTTCGAGGCCACGGCCTGAGTCTGTCCCGCTGATTATCCGGCGACGCCTTGAGCCATGTATTCCTGTTGAGGGCTTCCTCCCCTTTGCATTATTCGCCGGTTGCGCTTCATTGCTTCCCATTGTGGGCAATGGTGTGCTTTCTTGATTGCCAAGACCAAAGAAGTGGTTCACTAGAGCGGGGCACTTGCGCCTCGTCCTAGATTCCATACGGCCCAGAATAGTCCTAGTGAATAATCGTTTGATGCGGAGGTCCTCAGAGTGTTCGATACCGTAGCCCTGTCCCTGCAGCAGTCTCCTTTGAAATGGCTGGTAACTGGCGGAGCCGGGTTTATTGGTTCCAATTTGACGGCGAAGCTCTTGAAACTGGGCCAGACCGTGGTGGTGATGGACAGCTTCGCCACCGGGCACCGCTCCAACCTGGACTCTGTGAGAAACTCCGTGGGTGAAGAGGCCTGGACCAGGTTTTCATTGATCGAGGGGGATATTCAGGACATTGAGGCTTGCCGTAAGGCCTGCCAGGGCGTCGACTACGTTCTCCATCAAGCTGCCCTTGGCAGCGTGCCGCGATCCATCGAAGACCCGGTCACCTCGAATTCGGTCAACCTCGGCGGGTTCGTGAACATGCTCACAGCCGCAAAGGACGCCAAGGTGGCGCGCTTCGTCTATGCGTCTTCAAGCTCTGTTTACGGCGACCATCCCGATCTTCCCAAATTCGAACAGCGCATCGGAAACCAGCTTTCCCCCTATGCCGTTACCAAGCGGGCCAACGAGCTCTATGCCGGCGTGTTCGGTTCCTGCTACGGCATGGAATTGATAGGGCTGCGCTACTTCAACATTTTCGGCCCCAGGCAGGACCCTGAGGGAGCCTACGCTGCGGTCATCCCCAAATGGTTCGCTGCGTTGCTGAGCGGCGAGACGGTCTTCATCAACGGCGACGGCGAGACCAGCCGGGACTTCTGCTTCGTGGAGAACGCCGTGAGGGCCAACATCCTGGCAGCGGTGTCCAAACATCCTGAGGCTCCCGGAAAATCCTACAACGTGGCCTGCGGGCAACGTACCACGCTAAACGAACTGTACTTTCTCCTGCGAGACCTGGTTGCGACCCGCAAGCCCGAGGCTTCCACCGCTCGGCCAACGCACCGGGACGAGCGCCCCGGAGACGTTCGCCATTCCCTGGCGGACATCTCCCTGGCAAAATCTCTCCTGGGCTATGAACCAGTGGTTCAGATCAAGGAAGGCCTGGAAATGGCCGCTGAGTGGTACTTCGGTCTGTCCGGGAAATAAGAGATACACACGTTCTCTTGCAGCCTCACCCCATCTCATGGTGAAAAGGCCGACGGGAACCCTCCCGCATTGGAACTCGGATTCACGCAGCGTGAATCCGAGTTTTGTTATTTGGAGTGTGCCGGCCAGGGTTTGAAGCCGGTCGTGCGTATCGTGGAGCCTGTGGGTTGCCTCTGAGGCTTGGATTCGTGTAGTACTCGAAGCGACAATCCAGCTGACAGCTTCATTGGTTCGAACACCCAGGCGTCCCGGTTTCATGGCGCCAAAAGGAGAGACTCATGGCAGACAGGCAGGCCCGCAAGAAAAAGGTGATCGAGGTCCTGAACAAGGCCCGGTCCATGGAACTCTACGCCATCACCCAGTACATGAACCAGCACTACAACCTGGACAATATGGATTATGGGGAATTGGCCAAGAACATGAAGCTTATCGCCATCGACGAGATGCGACACGCCGAAATGTTCGCCGAGCGCGTCAAGGAGCTGGGCGGCGAGCCGTCCACCGACAGCGCGGGCAAAGTGAAAAAGGGCCAGGATGTGAAAGCCATCTTCCCCTTCGACTCCAATCTGGAAGACGAAACCGTGGATCAGTACAACCAGTTTTTGAATGTGTGCCGTGAAAGCGGTGACAGTGTCAGCGCAAAGCTCTTCGAGACCATCATCGACGAAGAGCAGGCGCACTTTAATTACTTCGACAATGTGGACGGCCACATCAAGAGTCTGGGCGACACCTATCTTTCGAAAATCGCCGGGACCCCTTCCGCCACGGGCGGAGTTCCCAAGGGCTTCGTTGTGGGTGGTGGCGCGGCGTAAGAAGGCTCCTCTGTTCTATGTGTACGGCCCCGTCAGCATCTCTGCTGGCGGGGCTGTTTCTTTTGCCGCAACCACGTTGAAGAAACGTGGTGAGTTTGTGCCTGTTATTATTGATTACGGGTGCGAAAAATACACAAAATACAGAAAGAACGAATAGTTTCAGTCTGGCATTTCGTTGAAACTGAAGGTAGGGTAAGGAGCAAGTTTGTGGTAGGGTTTCACGTATGATCTAATGAGAATGGATTCTCTCTACCCTTTTATTTCGAAGAGAGAGCAAGGCTTTCCAATACTGGCATGAGCAAGCTGTCTGTCAAAATCCATTGTCTGGCTGGTCATATTCGGCGGACCCTCATCGTCGTCTCCCTGGCGGCAGCCGTACCGGCCTTGGGCTTGATAGCCTATCTCGGGCTGGAGCAGCGCAAGCTCATTGTGGACGAGTTCAAGCGAGACTCGCTGGATGTGGTTGAGGCTGTTTTCACCCTCCAGCGCCAGTTCTCGGACAAGACGAAAAATCTGCTTGAGACCTTGGATCGCCTCCTGGCGGACATCCCCCCAGATGATATTGCCGGAAACGAGCGGATCCTCCGCGAGGTGCTCGCAGCCAACCCGGCATACGTCACGTTCGCCGTCGTCGATTCCAACGGCCTGCTCGTGGCCGGGGCAAAGCCGGTATCCAAAAACATTTCCGTGGCCAACAGGCGTTACTGGGTCCTGGGCAAACAAAGCATGCGTTTCAGCGCCGGGGAATACGCCATCAGCCACACCACCGAGGAGCCAGTCTTCCACTTCGCCTTACCCAGGCGGGACAAGGCAGGGGAGTTCAGCGGCATGTTAGTCGCCGCGGTTAAGCTGAATTTCCTTGAGCAGTATCTGGACAAGTTCCAGATGCCCCAGGGCGGGGCTCTATTGCTTGTGGACAACAAGGGAATCCGCCTGCTTCGCCATCCGAGGTCGCCTTCACGTCCTGAAGGCGAGCCAGTGGCAAGTAATATACTAGAATTGTTGGATAAGGGTGGGGCTTCAGGTTTCTTCAAAGCCCCCGGGTACGATGGGACACCGCGTTTTTATACGTTCATGCGCTTATGGCTGGAAGGGGAACCGCGCCCATATGGAGCGGTGGTGCTTGCCGTTCCGGTCAAATCTATCGAGACCATGTCTACTGACCTGCTGGCGCGCAACATGCTCTTGTTGGCTGTCGCGGCATTGCTTGCTCTGGGCCTGGCCCGTTATCTCGGAACCCGCGCCTTGTTGCGCCCGGCCGGAACCTTGGTGCAGGCGGCAAAACGGTTAGGCGCGGGCAACCTGCACCCGATCGCGGAAGGGGATGTCCCCGGGGGCGAGCTGGGTGTGCTGGCTCGCTCATTCAACGAAATGGCCGACAGTCTGCTTCTGAGGGAGAAACAGCGTTTCATCGCCGAATCCGCGCTGGCTGATGGCGAAAAGAAATTCAGAGCCCTTTTCGAGCATACTCAGGAGCTCATAGGGCTTCTTTCGCCAGAGGGCCTGTTGCTGAAAGCCAATCCGGCCGCCCTCAGCGCGGCGGGTGTCGACATGAATTCTGTTGCGGGAAAGCCTTTCTGGGAAACACCCTGGTGGAATGATGACCCCAAAAAGCAACTCCAGCTCAAACAGGCCATTGAGAAGGTTCAGTCCGGCGGAGTGGTCACTTTTGAAACAAACCACAGGGGGGCCGAGGGGCAGCTTCTCCATGTGGAGTTTTCCCTGCAAGGCGTATTGAGTGAAGTCGGGGAGCCTCTGCTGCTCATCGCCGAGGGCCGTGATATCACTGAGCGCTACGTCATGGAGTCCAGGCTTCGCCACATGGCCTTGCATGATCCGCTGACCGGCCTGGCCAACCGGACTCTCCTGCGCGACCGGATCCAGCAGGCCATCTCCTGGGCCAAGCGCAATCCCAAGGAATGCTACTCGGTACTCTTTATCGACATCGACAGGTTCAAGGTCATAAACGACAGCCTTGGGCACGCCTCAGGGGATGTGATCCTGCAGCAGGTGGCGGCAAGGTTTCAGGCGATGCTGCGCGAAGGAGACACGCTGGCCAGGTACGGGGGGGACGATTTCGTGGTGCTAGTGCGCGCCATCCCCTCGGCGCGCGAATCCATCAGGCTGGCCAGAAGGCTGACCAAGGCACTCGCACAGCCGGTTGAGGTGGATGGGACGCGTGTGCAGGTAAGCGTTTCCATTGGAATCGAACTCAATCCGCCAAGCGACCCGTCGCCGGATGAACTCATCCGAAATGCCAATCTGGCCATGCACCACGCCAAGCAATTCAGAAGAAGACGTCCTAAGGCGTTTACCGCCAGACTTCTGGAAAACATCAAGTCTCTTCAGTTCATTGAACAGGAGTTGCCCGAAGCGCTTAAAAACGGGCAGTTCTATCTGGTGTTCCAGCCAATAGTGGATGCGGGAAGGGGAGGGGCTTTGGCCGGTTTCGAGGTGCTCAGCCGCTGGCATCACCCGCAGCGGGGAGCCATAGCGCCCATGGAATTCATCCGTCTGGCCGAAGACACCGGCTTCATCATCACCCTGGGCGAGTGGGTTCTGGACTGTGCCTGCCAAACCCTGGCCGCCTGGGTGGACGACAGCGAGTGTGCCAGTGACATCTTTCTCTCGGTGAACGTCTCACCCCGTCAGATCGCGGATCCAGGTTTTACGCCCATGGTGCGCCAAATCCTTGGCAAGCACAGCCTGAACCCGGAGAAGCTCCATCTGGAGATCACGGAAACGGCCATCATGGAGGCCTCCAGCCAGAACATAGATCGCTTGAACGAGCTGGCTTCGCTCGGCGTGCACCTCTCCATCGATGATTTCGGGACCGGGTATTCCAACTTGGCCCTGATGACCAAACTGCCAGTTTCGAACCTGAAGATCGATCTGTCCATCGTCATGGCCATGGACGACCAGCCCGGGAATCTTGCGGTGGTAAAGGCCGTGGTGACCATGGCCAGGGCCCTGGGGCTGGACGTGGTGGCCGAGGGCGTGGAGACAGGGCGGCAGCGGGATATGCTGCTGGAGCTGGGATGCGGTTTGCAGCAGGGGTATCTCCATGCCCATCCACTGGCGGTGAATCAGGCCCAGGCCCTCCTGCGAAACGGCTAAAACGGCTTCTCCTCTCATCCAAGTTCCCGTCCCACGTTCGTTATGGGCTCCGCAGTTCCTGCACCATCTCTGGAGCCGGACGAAAACAGGAATCGTCCCGCATATTTTCCTCCAATAGATTGCCAACATACTTTGGCTGGCGTAATGTTTGCCGTGATTGACTCCGGGGCGGGCCCCGGGTCGTTAATCTCCGCAAGACTCGTTAACCTGGACATGGGCGGCGATACGGATGAAACGGCAAACACTCCTGGTCGGCTTGACCATCGCCGCGGCAATGCTTGCTGTTTTCTGTCGTTCCGACCCCGCCATAGTCATCGGTTTTTCCGGGCAACTGACCGGGACGTTCTCTGACCTCGGCGTCCAGGGACGCAACGGGGCGACCTTGGCCATTGAGGATGTGAATGCGTCTGGAGGAGTTGCCGGCTCCAGGCTGAAACTGATTGCCGTGGACGACGGCAACACCCCCGAGGGGGCAATAAAGGCTGACGAATCCCTGCTCGCATCCGGAGCCGTGGCTATTGTCGGCCATATGACCAGTTCGCAGACCATGGCGGCAATGCCCTTGATCGAAGAGCGAAGAGCCGTGCTTGTCTCTCCCACCACGGCCACTCCGGCCCTGACAGGAAAAACGGATATGTTCTTCCGCCTCATACCGGACAACCAAAGCTGGGCGAAGACTCTGGCCGAGTTCAGCAGGTCGAAGCTCGGTCTAAGCAAGGTCTACATGCTAGGGGATTCGGACAATATCTCCTATGTGGAGAGCTTCAATACGGCTTTCATGAAATTCTTCACCCAAATGGGTGGGGCCGTGGCCGGTAGCGTCCATTTTTCCTCGAAGGACAAGCCGGATTGGCGGGAACTCTTGCAAGGAGCCGAAGCATCCGGAGCGCAGGCGGTGGTCATGGCCGCTTCCGCCAGAGATGTGGCCCAGTTCGCCAAGGCACGAGCGTTGGCTGGGAGCGGCATGGGGATTCTCTGCCCCACTTGGCCCTACACCCGGGAAATACTCCTTGCGGGCGGCGACAGCGTGGAAGGGATCATATTTTCCACCAGCTATACGGAGGAAAACGATTCCCCCGCCTTTCAGGATTTCCGGAAACGCTACGAAGATCGTTTCGGCTGGCCTGCGAATTTCGCTGCGGCCTATTCCTACGAAGCGGTCAAGCTCATCGCCCAGGCCCTGCGCATAACCAAGGGTCAACGCCAGGGGCTCGAACAGGCCCTGGTTTCCACCGGACAGATTCAGGGCGTGATCGGTGACTTTGCCTTGGACCAAGCTGGCGACGTCAACCGGGAAAACTTCATCGTCACGATTCGTGACGCCCGCTTCCGCACAGTGCAGAAGTGAGCCGGAGCCAGATGAATCCGAAACCCATCGCCAAGATCCTCCAGACCAGCCTGTTTTTCCGCATGCTTTTTCCCGCCGTGGTCTGCCTGGGGCTTCTGACACTGTACCTCGGGGTGCAGCAAAAACGATCCGTGGAGCGTCAGAACGAGGAGTTCGCCAAGACTCTGGCGATCTTCACTCAGGGATATATGGACGGGGTGTGGCACTCGCTGGAGCACTTCGCAGCCACCGCATCTCCACAGTCACTCAAGGACATGCTCGCGGTCCTGCCGGTCATGGAACGCCTCCTCTTGATCGACAAAAACAACACCATTGTCTCGGTTGAACCGCAGGGCACAAGAGGGCTGGATTTTCCCATCCGCTTCGACAGCGCGGCAGGACGCAGGCTGCTGTTGTCTCGTCCCCTGCCGTCTCCCCAGTCCGGAAACATGACCGTGTTTATAGGCGTGGCAACCGACACCGGCGTCACTTTGGCCGGGGAGCTGAACCTGCGCGAAATGACCAACTATGTGGAAACTCTTTCCACACCCTGGCGGGGTGAGGTGATCATCTGCGACGCTTACGGGAATGTGCTCTCTCACCCGGACGCCGCAATGGTGGCCACCCAGGCCAACATTGGGGATTCACCCCTGTTTAGGGCGTCCAAACAAGGACTCGGAGGACTCGTTTTCGAAGAAGACGGGAGGTTCTATCTGGGAGCCCAGGCCGCAGTGCCTGGCCTTGGCTGGAAGGTGCTGGTCCGCACCCGCGCCATCACGGCATTCGCGCCGACTTTGGCTCCGGTGGCCGGAGTAGCGTTGGTGATGTCGGCCGTGTTCATCATGCTGACCATTCTTCTGCGCCGTGAGCTGGACAGAACCATTGCCAGGCCCATGGCGGAATCCGCGAAGAACCTGGAATGCCTTCCCGAGGGAAGTGGGTACTGCGCCCACCGTAAACCGGCATTCGCGGAGCTTAACCGTTTCGAGCTGGCGATAGAGGACATGGCTGGGCGCATCCTGGCGGGAGAGACGCAGCTGCGCGAAAGCGAAAGACGGTTCAGGGCCATCTTCGAACAGGCTGCTGTTGGCATCATGCAGTTGAGTTTGAACGGTACGTTCCTTAGGATTAATGATCGGTTCCAGGATATCAGTGGCTACTCCATGGAGGAATTGCGCGGTAAAACCTTCAACATTCTTACCCTCCCAGAAGATCTGGAAACCGACCTGACGTATGCCCGCCAAATGCTCGCCGGGGAACTCAGCAATTACGCCATGGACAAGCGCTGCCGGAAAAAAGACGGGAGCCTTATCTGGGTGCGCCTGACGGTTTCGGCTGTACGAGACGATGCCGGCGAGGCGGTGTATTTCGTCGGAGTCGCGGAGGACATCACCCTGCGCAAACAGGCCGAGCAGACGGTAAGCGATTCCTTGAAGGAAAAAGAGGTTTTGCTTCGTGAAATCCACCACAGGGTCAAAAACAACCTCCAGGTCATATCGAGTCTCCTCTATCTTCAGGCCGACCGGGTGAGCGATCAGGAGTCCCTGGACCTGTTCGTGGAGAGCCGAAACCGCATCTCCTCAATGGCCCTGGTGCACGAAGAGCTCTATCGGTCGGACAACCTGTCCCGGGTGAACATACGCGAATACCTCCAGAAGCTCGTTCCCCGGCTGGTGTCCACCTTCTGCGGAGGCAGAAGCATCGGCTGTACCGTCGATGTCCAGGATGTCTCGCTTATTATCGATCAGGCCATCCCGTTCGGGCTTATTCTCAATGAACTTGTGACCAATTCGGCCAAGCATGCCTTCAACGGGCGTGGCTCAGGAAAGATTGGCGTATTCGTCAAGCGTGTTGACGGAAACATCCAAGCGGATGTAACAGATGACGGAGTAGGATTGCCAGCTGGTTTTGACATAAACGGGACGCAAACTTTGGGGATGCAGCTCGTCGTGCAGCTTGCCCGGCAGCTGCGGGGCGAGCTGCAAGTCGGGACCGATACGGGCACGCTGTTCTCGCTGGTATTTCCTCTGAAGGAGGCGAAGCTCTCATGAGCCCAGCCAAAGTCATGATCGTGGAAGATGAGGTGATAGCCGCCATGGCCACCGAGAAGATGCTCAAGAAGCTTGGGTTCATCGTGTGCGGCAATGTCACTTCCGGTGAAGAAGCCCTGGAAGCGTTTGGAGGGGACTGCCCAGACGTGGTCATCATGGACGTCCGCCTGGACGGCAAGCTCGACGGCATCGAAACCACGCATCTGCTCAAAAAGCTCAAGAACGTTCCCGTAATATTCGTTTCCGCATTTTCAGACGATTCCACCCGCCAGCGCGCCGAGGAAACAAGCCCCTTGGCCTTTATCAGCAAGCCTCTCGATATCAATCTGCTCAAGCGGGCATTGGCCGGGCTCGTCCTTGGCGCTGCAGAGCCGGATCCGCTCCCCAACTGAACCGAGTCCAATTCCTGTCCTCTACTCCTTGGCTTGGCGGGCCAAGTGCCGTACAAGGGGCCCTCAAGAATAATGAGGAGTCCAGCCCATGTCCGAGCACGTCGTCATCATCGGCGCGGTGGCTCTCGGCCCCAAGGCCGCCTGCCGCTACAAACGCCTGCGCCCAGAAGCAAAAGTGACCATGATAGACCGCGACCAGATCGTCTCCTATGGCGGCTGCGGCATTCCCTATTTCATCTCCGGTGACGTGTCGGACTTGAAGGAACTGCGCACCACCAGCTTCAAACTGGTGCGTGACGAGGCATTCTTCAGGGAATGCAAGGATATAGATGTTCTTACCCGCACTGAAGCAACCCGGATTGACCGGGACAAGAAGCTCGTTCATACCCGCAACCTGGACACCGGCGTTCAATCCGAAATCCCATACGACAAACTGGTTATAGCCACCGGGGCATCTCCCCGGAAGCTGAACATCCCCGGGGAGTCCCTGCCCGGGGTGCACGCCGTGGCCAACCTGCACGACGCTACGGCCATCCGCGGGCTCATAAGCACGGGCAAGGCAGGGCGGGCCGTGGTGGTCGGCTCCGGCTTCATCGGGCTGGAAGTGGCCGAAGCCCTGGCCGAGATGTGGGGCCTGGAGGTGGCCGTGGTGGAGCTGATGGACCACCTGTTGCCCCGCAACATAAGCCCTGTGCTGGCCGACATGGCGAGCCATCATCTTTTGGAAAAGGGCGTCGAGCTCTATTTCGGGGAAAAAGTCCTGGCCATCGAGGGCGACGGCAAGGCCCAGCGCGTGGTCACGGACAAGCGCACCCTGGATGCTGATTTGGTTGTCCTGGCGGCGGGCGTGGTGCCAAACAGCGAGCTTGCCCGGGAGGCCGGGCTTACGGTGTCGCCCCGCGGCGGCGTGCTGGTGGATGAGTATATGCGCACCTCGGACCCGGACATCTATTCGGGCGGGGACTGCGTGGAAGTGGCCAATGCCGTCACCGGCGGCTCCATCCACCTGCCGCTCGGGTCCATGGCCAACCGTCAGGGCCGGATAATCGGCACCAACCTGGCGGGCGGGGAGGCGGTGTTCCCGGGCGCGGTGGGGTCTTTCGCGGTGAAGCTTTTCGAACGAAGCATCGCCGGGGCCGGGCTCACACCAGAACAGGCCAAACAGGCCGGGTACGACGCCTTAAGCGCGCTGGTGATACAGTTCGACCGGGCGCATTTTTTCCCGGGCAAGGAGCTCATGACCCTGGAGCTCACAGTGGACAAAAAATCCCGCAAGGTCCTTGGCATCCAGGGATTCGCCCCTTCCGGGGACGCCCTGGTGGGCCGGGTTGGCGCCGTGGCAGCGCTCATGCAGAAAGGGTGCGTGCCCGAGGACCTGTCCGTGCTTGAATACCCGTACTCGCCGCCGTTCTCCTCGGCCATGGACATCGTGAACACCCTTGGAACCGTGGCCGAGAACATGCTGGCCGGTATGAACCAGGGGCTTTCTCCCGAGGAGTTCGAGAAGCTCTTTGCGGGCAACGGAGATTCCTGTTTCTTCCTGGACTGCCGCGAGCCGGACAACGCCGGCCCCTACCTGGAGCGCCATCCGGGCAAATGGCACAACATCCCCCAGGGCAAGCTTCGTGAACGCCTGGGCGAGATTCCCAAGGACAAGACCGTGGTGCTCATCTGCAATACGGGCATCCGCTCCTACGAGGGGCAGATCACCCTGGAGCAGGCCGGTTTCAAGGACGTACAGAACTTGCACGGCGGCATGGCCGCGCTCAAGCAGAGCGGTCGGGACCCACTGAAGATGTAAGGCGGAGATTGCTTGAGAGAGAACAGGATGCCTCCTGCGGCCAGGGGGATGATCCCCCTGGACCCGGCGATAGCTTCGCGGGATTCGTGAGTGGAACAATTAAGGAAGCTCTAGCTCGAACCGCTTGGCCGCCATCCAGGCCGCTTCTCCGGATAGTCCCACGGCCTTGAGCACGTGCCCCCCGGCTTTCCCGTCCGAGCTTACGAAGTGGAAATGCCACCCAGCCACCCAGGCACCCGTGGGTTCGGCCGGTCCGCGCAGGCCCACGAGAGTTCCGCTCACGTCATCTAACTCCATGACGAACTGGGTCTTTAGTGCCTCTCCAAGAGGCGGGTAGGGCTTCGCATACCCCGGAACACTGCGGATGGTCAGCTTCTTGAACCGGGCGGTGATCCTGGCGGTAGCGAACGTGCCCTTGGGCAACCGGGCGTCGAGCTCCGCGATAAGCGCGGGGATGTCGTTTAGTGAGATGCTTTGCTTTGCGTCAGGCTTGAAGAAAGCAAGCGAGGCGAAGGGCGAAAGTGTCGACATATCGAGCCGGGTGAGACGGCACTGGGCGTCCGCCAGATAGAACACCCCGTCAAGGACGATCATCTCCCCTGTCAAACCGTCGGTGGTTCCTAAGCCGAAGTCACCGTGGGTCTTGAGCTCGGACAGCGGGATCTTGCCTGCGTACTCCCCGGCCGCGAAGGAGTCGAAGATGGCGTATTGGTAGAGGCTCGGGCTCTGGGGGCGGGCGCAGGCGGCAAGAAACGTCAGCAGGCAGAGCAGAAGCAGGCGTGTAATCATGGCGGCAAGGCTCCGGACGCCGGCTTGACCGGCGAGAGTTCA
Organism: Desulfovibrio sp.; assembly: GCA_016208105.1. Lineage (NCBI taxonomy): Bacteria > Pseudomonadati > Thermodesulfobacteriota > Desulfovibrionia > Desulfovibrionales > Desulfovibrionaceae > Desulfovibrio > Desulfovibrio sp. The sequence continues at coordinate 125,812 of JACQYS010000020.1, read as the reverse complement.
TTGTTCGGCCGGGAGCCCGGCCGTTTCTGTTCCTAGCCGATCTGCTCGCCCTTGGCGAAGCGCGGCTCGTGCAGAGGCAGGATGATGTCCGCCATGTCCCGGCATTTGAGCACGATGTCGTAAGCTTCTTTTATGTCCAAGCAGGTGGAGGGCGGGATGACCTCCATGCCCAGCCCCTTCACTTCCTTGGGCGGGTAGAAGTTGTCCATGATGCAGCAGAAACCCGTGATGAGCGCCTTACCCTTGGCCGTGTCCACCAGCACGCTCATGCTGCCCTCGGTGTGGGCCGGGGTGTGGATCATCTTTATGCCCGGAACCACCTCGGTGTCTTCAGTGAGAGGAATGATCTGCCCGTTCTCCTCCACGTCCAGGATGAAGTCCTCCTGGTAGCGGTAGTCCATGGGATGCGGGTCGTGGACGATCTCCAGTTCCTTCTCGTGCACGTAGAACTTGGCATTCTCGAACTTGTAGTCGTTTTCGCAGTGGTCGCGGTGCAGGTGGGTATGGATCACGATGTCTATGTCCGCCGGAGTGAGCCCGAAGCGGCCAAGGCCTTCCTCTATGGTCTCGATCTTGCCGCCGATGAACTCCTCGCGGTCCGGGCTCACGATGGGCTTCAGCTCCCCGGTATCCACCAGGATCTTCTTGTCGCCCCCAAGGATCAGCCAGGCGTACAACGGGATGACGTAGGGCGTGCCCATTTCCTGCTGGTAGGTCATGTAGCCTTTGTCGAAACGCTTGGTGCCGGCAACAATGGGGTGGATGGTGTAGGTCTGGGACATGATTTCTCCGAAGGTTTGCGAAGTACCCGCAGCAGATAGCCATCCGGACGGATTTCGGCAAGTGCGACCGGAAAGGGCGGGTTTGGTTCGGCAGGTTTGGCTGACGCGTTCCCAAAGGCTTGTGCCGGGGACGCGCAGGGTCTCAGATGAGGTCCAGCTGCTTCTCCTTGCGTACGGTCTTGGCTACCAGGTGCGAGCGCCTGGCTGCCTCCAGGTCGAGTTTTTTCAGGAATCGCGATGGCTTGAGCATGAGAAGCCTTCCGTATAGCTCGCGTTTTTCGGCGTGGCTCAAATACAGCCGGGACTTGGCCCTGGTGAGCCCCACGTAGAAGAGCCGCTCCTCCTCATTCTCGTCCGGCGGGACCTCGGAGGGGGAAAGCTTGCCGGTCAGCATGCCCATGCCCGCGAAAGGCAGGATGCCGTCTTCCAGGGACGGCAGGAAGACCACCTCGAATTCAAGGCCCTTGGCCGCGTGCAGGCTCATGATGCGAACCTTTTCGGAACGCCGCCCCACCAGCTCCAGCTCGCTCTGGGCGTTCACGAAGCTTAAAAGTCCGGCCCAGCCTCCCTGCTTGGTGTAGGTGTTCACCAGTTCGCCGAATTCGGGGCTCTGCCAGAAAAGATGGTCGAAGGGGGGCACGTCGCGCAGATAGAAGGCGATTTCCTTGGGCCCCTTGGCCAGCAGGCGGTCCGGGCAGGCCACGGTGAGCGCACCTTCCATCCCGGCCATGCCCAAAAAACGCCCTGCGGCGTTCAGGATGGCCTTCACGCGCGAATCCGCCCAGAAGGCCTCGGACTCAGGAACCGAACAGGGCACGCCGTAGCGGTTGAGAGCCTTCTGGATGGGGTCCATGAGCCCCTTGAAGCGCACCAGGATGGCGATGTCGCCTGGGGAGAGGGTCTGGCCCTGGCCCTTGGTCAGGGTGAGCGAGGTGGGGCCCAAAAGCTGCCTGATTTTCTCGCCCATCCAGGACACCTCGCGCAGGGCCTGGGGTGCGGTGAACTCCATTATCTCGCCCGGATCCCCCGACCGCTTGGCCGTAAGAGTAGCCGACTGCGGGAACAGGCCGTGGGCCAGGTCGAGAATCGGCTGGGTGGAGCGGTAGTTTTCGTCCAGGGTGACCACGGTCAATTCGGGCCAGAAACCCTTGAGCTCCCGGGTGGCATCGCTCACGGCGCCCCTGAACCCGTAGATGGACTGGTTGGGGTCCCCGATGGCGAAGAACGTCCGGGTGGGGCCGTTGGCCAGGGCCCGGATGATGGCCAACTGCAACGGGGAGAGGTCCTGCACCTCGTCCACCAGGACATGCTTGAAAACCGACTCGTAGATGCCGGTCTCGAGTTTTTCCAGCCAGAATTCCAACAGGTCGGTGTAGTCCGCCAGGTTCCATGAAGCCTTCTGTTTGGCGTAGCGCGCGGCATGGTCCTCCGGGGAGGGGGCTTCAGGGGTTTCCTTGGGCTGGCCAGGCGCCTTGGGCCATACGGGAAGCGGCCGGCGGCGCATGCGTTCGCGGTCCAGGGTGAGCTGCTGCCAGGCCTGCTTGAGCTTGGGCCCGGTGAGCTCCGGGTTCACCTCGGCGAAGAGCCTGCGGGCGGCCTCTTCAGAGAGGATCACAGGCTTTTCCCCGTAAGCCTCGGTCCAGTACTCGTGGGCCATGGCGTGGAGGGTGTCTGCCCTCACCGGGGCCTCGCCCAGGCGGTCCTTCAGTTCCTGGGCGGCGCGCCGGGTGAAGGTGACCACCAGCAGGCTGCGGGGATCGACTTCGGATTCGAGCAGATGCCGTATGCGGGCCATGAGGGTGTGGGTCTTGCCCGTTCCGGGCCCGGCCAGAACCAGAAGGCGGGGGTCCTTGCTGGTAGCGGCGTGGTGTTGGCGACCATTCAAGGGAGGGGCTGCGGAAACGGCCTGGGACGGGGCCGGGAGCTGCACGGCGGTTTCTGTACCATCTCCCGGACTGGTTTCAAAAAGAGTGGGGGAGCCACCGGATACGGCGTTGCCAGCGGTTTTCTCGGGAGTCGTCCTGACGGACTTGGGCGAACTCACCAGCGTCGCGCCGCGCATCATGCTGGTCAGCTCGTCCGGGCTGAAAACCCGGATGCGTCCGTACTGACCATCGAATCCGGGTTGGCGAAACACCTTGCCCCGGCGCATACGGTTCACGGCTTCGGCCAAAACAGGGGAATCCTTGGCCAGGTCTTCCAGGGGGACGTCCGAGAGGATGTGCAGTTCAGGGCCAAGGCGGCCCAGCAACCGGGACATGTTGGCCCGGACTTTCTTGGACAGCGAGCCCGTCCCGTGGATTTCCCCCAGCACCTCGTTCAAGGGAATAAGCGAGACAAATCCGGGCTGTCCCTGGGGCCGCACTGGCTGTTCCCGGTCCGCCAAGTCCAGCACCCGGTGCAGCACACCAACGGTGAGAGGCTTGCCGCACACCGGGCAGATGCCTCGCTTGGCCTTGGTCTCGTGGGGGTCCATGACCACACCGCAGTCCACATGGCCATCCAGATGGTATTTTCCCTCTTCAGGGAAGAATTCGATGGTGCCCAGAAAATCGTGTCCCACCCCTTCGCCGCGCAGGGCCCGGTAGATGCCCTCATAGGAAACGGGGCCGGAAAAAAGGTTGGCCTCCCGGCCGAGCTTCTCACCCGAGTGGGCGTCGGAATTCGATATCAGCCGGTAACGGTCCAGGCTCGAGAGCATCCAGTTCATTTCCGGGTCGGAGGACAGTCCGGTTTCAAGGGCGAAGATGTGCTGGGCCAGGCTGCCGAAGCACTCTTCCACCGAGTCGAACCCGGACTTGGATCCGAAGATCGAGAACCAGGGGGTCCAGATGTGGGCCGGGACAAGAAAGGCCAGGGGATCGGTCTCAAGGACCATTTCCAAGAGGTGGCGGCTGTCCAGGCCCAGGATGGGGCGGCCGTCCGAGGCCAGGTTGCCCACGTGGGAAAGCTTCTCGTTGAGCTTTTTGGCCGCGTCGAAAGTGGGGACGTAGACCAGGTTGTGGACTTTGCGGACCTTGCCGCCGCGCTTGTAGATGGAGCTTATCTCAGCCGAAAGGATGAACTTGGCGTGGCCTGGCAGGGGATAGCCGGAGAGCCAGGGGATTTCCGGCTCAAGATCCTTGGAATCCTTCAGGCGCAAGAGCCCGTGGCCGTCCGGCGCGAGCTGTTCTTCCAACTCGGCAAGCCACTGCGGATGGGTGAAGTCCCCGGTGGCCACCACGTCGATGCCCTTGACCCTGGCCCACGCGGCCAGATGCCTCGGGGTCAGGCCCTTGCTGGTGGCCCGGGAATATTTTGAGTGTACGTGGAGGTCGGCCCGGTATTGATCCATGTCACCCCGCTCTGACGCTTGAGGCAACCTAGCGCCTTCGAGGCTACGGGGCAAGGCCTCCGGCAGGCATTAGGCCGAAATGATTTGCGTATGGTTTTAGGATGTTGGGTGGCCGCTGCTGGCAGAAGGCTTTCTGCGATGCCCGTTGCTCCGGCCTTCAGCAAACGAAGCTGAGCTCGTGTAGTGTACTCGCAGTGAGCTTCTTTACAAATTCCCGCAACATGTTGCAGGAATTCATGTTATGGCTATAGAATAAAACCTTCCTCCATTAATGAAATATTTCTTGCCCACGATTCGTGCCGGAATTACAAGAATAATACAGATTTCTGAGCCGCATCGTTTCCTTGAAAAGGGGGGGGCTATGGAGGTGCAATGGAGTAATGAGCTGACTGTCGGCATAGAGTCTTTAGATGCTCAGCATGAGTACTTAATAGGCTTGTTGAACGATTTCATACGCATCACGCATGCGCGTGAATTCGATGAAGACTATCAAGACTTGGTATTCAGGTTGATATCAAGCTATCAGGATCATTTCAAATATGAAGAAGACTTGATGAGGAAGCATCAATATCCTGATGCGAGTGAACATGAGACCGACCATTCACAGTTCATCGTATTAATCAACATGATGTCGACATTTCATTATGATGAGGTAAACGCACCTGATGCTGTCGAGAAATTTATAAGGAAGTGGCTGTCGGACCATCTCATGGAAAAAGACAAGGCTCTTGGTATGTACTTGAATGAAAGGGGAGTGTATTGATAGGGTTGAGAGCTGTCTATGGAGTTTTCAGTGTTGTATCGTCAGTTGTCTTATCGATGTGTATGTGGTGTCCGAGTTGCTCGTATGTTCTAGTCCTGAAACGGCCCCCCCTATTGCTAAAAAGTATACTGTGACGCTTAAGAATTTTGCACAATGCTAAGGCTTGAGGTGTCCTGGCTGTTCGAGCCTACTGGGCAAGGCTTCCGGCAAAACGTTCAAAATCTTTCTGGGCTTGGGCCTGGGATGCACGCCTGGCTTCGTCGATGAGGGAGCGCTTGGAGGACACCAGGCTCACCACGTCCGAGTCCAGGGAATTGTTGCGGGCCATATCCTCGAGCATACCCACAATCCTGCCAAGTTCCATTCCGGATCTGTAAGGACGGTCCTCGGCCAGAGCGGTGAATACGTCCGACACGGCCAGAATCCGTGCGGCAAGGCCTAGTTGTGATGCCTTCAATCCATGCGGATAACCCGTGCCGTCCAGGCGTTCGTGGTGCTTCACCATAATCCCGGCCACATCCCCCAAGCCAGGGGCGCTGGAAAGGGCCTTGAATCCGTTCTCGGCGTGCAGCCGTATGGTGGCCATTTCAGCATGGTTCAGGGCTGCGGGTTTGAGGATGATCTCAGCCGGGGTACCCAGTTTGCCTATATCGTGCAGTTCTCCAGCGATTTCGAGCTTGTCCCGGGTGTCACCTTCCAAGGCCAGTTCGTGAGCCAGCGCCATGGCCGTGGCTGATACTCCACGGGAATGGGTGGCGGTGAAGCGGCATCGAAAATCTATGATCTGGCTGAACAGCCTGGAAAGATTCGATATCTCCTTGCCGGAGAGTTCGGGGTTGTGTTCGTCCGGGATAAGCGGATGGCCGTTGTTTCCGCTGGTGGCGGTTTCTTCCAGAAAACCCTTTCTGGCGGCCAGTTCGTCGAAAGCGTCCACCCACACGGGGTCGAACATTGAGCCGCGTCCTGCCCCGATTCTGGTGACGGTGGCCTCACGGTCCACAGGCACTCCCGGAGTCCTCGGGAGCAAAGTGTCCACCCTGTCGGCCAAGCATAAGAGATTGCCGAGGGCGGACTCGGAGGACTCGCCCTTGGTAGCAACGTCTTTCCCCCAGGCGGTGTGGTGCAGGCGCACCAGCTCGGCCACCCGGGCGAACCCTGGGTACCCTGAGAGCAGCCTGTACCCTGTCTGGGCGTGGGAGTGGTCGGAGGTGTCGAAGTGCAAGGCGGAAAGCCTGTCCTTTAAGGAAAAGGCCCCCACGTCGTGGAGCATGCCGGCCAATGCCAGGTCGGCCCTGGCTTGTCCGGAAAGTCCGGCGATCTCGGCGAGTTTGGAGGCTATGAGCCCAACGCGACGGTGGTGACCGACAACTTCCGGGCTGACGAGGTCCATGGCGCTGGAGAGGCATCCAGCCATATCAAACAAGCGCATACTACTTTTCTCCGGTGCGACTGGAGCAACCTAATCACTCGCACTGGAGCTGGCAAGCAGGAGGGCGTGCAATACGGAGGTAGGGAATCACGTATGGCTTAATTGAACCAGAACACTCCGGGCAATGCGTGGCCAGTAAGAACAGATTGGAGAGTGAAAATGCTTTTCCCAGTAATATTTCCAGGAGCAACACGGGACGCGGTTGAAAAATATTCCCGAGCACCATTACGTTGTGGCGCAGTCTCCCTGGTCCCCCTGGCATTTCTCCAAGGCGTGCTCCATGGCGGGCAGTATGGCGGCAAGGGTTTCGCGCACCCCTTTGGGCGAGCCGGGCAGATTGATCACCAGGCATTCGCCCAGAAGCCCCGCCACGGCTCGTGAGATCACCGCTCGTGGGGTAGATTGGATTCCAGCCAGGGTCATGGCCGCCTCGAATCCGGGCAGGCGTTTTTCGATCACCGCGAGCGTCGCTTCCGGGGTGATGTCGCGCGGGGCCACTCCGGTTCCGCCGGTGGTGACCACGATGTCGAAGCGCTGTGAGAGGGCAAGGTCGGTTATGAGAGCCTTGAGCTCGCGCTGGTCATCGGGAAGGATGTGCCCCTGGATGACGGACAGTCCGATTTCCGTGGCCACCATGTCGCCGATGAGCGGGCCTGACGCATCGTCTCTGAGTCCGGCGGCGCCCTTGTCCGAAAGCGTGACCCAAGCTAAGCTGTAACCGTTCGTCCAGGACCTCAAAGTGGTGGCCCCGGTGGGCAGGTAGACTTCCACCAGGGCGTCGGCCAGGATGACTTCGAGCGCGGGTGCCGCCCCGCCCTCGGGCCAGCGCATGCGCCCGGCCACTTGGAACAGGGGCGTATCGGACATGCGGCCGAGGTGGGCGCCCACCTTGAGATCCGGGAGCGAACCCACGGCCGGGAGTATGGGAGAGAGCCCGCCCGAGGGGGCTCCGGCGGTGATGAATACCCTCTGGCCGGGAAGTATGGTCGTGTCCTGGGTTACTGCGAGCAGAACCGAGCCGTTCATGGGAAACCACCTTGACGGTTGCAAATTTGGCGGGCATGGGCCACAAGCCCACTACAAAAAAACACGCACATGCGAGGACGTGCATGAAAGGCATCATCCTGGCCGGCGGCTCTGGCACAAGGCTCTACCCCATTACCAGAGTCGTCAGCAAGCAGCTCCTGCCCATCTACGACAAACCCATGATCTACTATCCCCTGTCCGTGCTCATGCTGGCAGGCATCAGGGAGATCATGATAATCTCCACTCCCCACGACTTGCCTCGCTTCGAGGAGATGCTCGGGGACGGCTCCTGGCTTGGGCTCAAGCTCACCTACAAGGTGCAGCCCAAGCCCGAAGGCCTGGCCCAGGCCTTCATTCTGGGCGAGGAGTTCATAGGCCGCGACAAGGTCTGCCTGGTGCTCGGGGACAACATCTTCTACGGCCAGGGTCTGGCCAAGGTGCTCCAGCGCTGCGCCGAAGTTGAGCAGGGCGGCGTGGTCTTCGGCTACAAGGTGCGCGACCCGGAACGCTACGGCGTGGTGGAGTTCGATGCCCTGAAGAATGTCATATCCATTGAGGAAAAACCCACCAAGCCCAAGAGCAAATATGCCGTCACGGGCCTCTATTTCTATGATAATCAAGTGGTGGAGATATCGAAGAACCTGAAACCCTCGCCCCGTGGCGAACTCGAAATCACCGACGTGAACAACGAGTACCTGAAGCGAGGCCAGCTCAAGGTGGAGTTTCTGGGCCGGGGCTTCGCCTGGCTGGACACCGGCACCCACGAGTCCCTGCACCACGCGGCCAGCTTCGTGCAGGCCATCCAGGACCGGCAGGGCCTCAAGGTCTCCTGCCTGGAGGAAATCGCCTTCAGGATGGGGTATATTAATGATACACAACTGGAGCACCTCGCCCAGGACATGCTCAAGAACTCCTACGGGCAGTACCTGATGGAAGTGGTCAGGGAAGCCAGGGGGCTGGAATAACATGGACCAGATCGTACCGATCCCCAAAGGATTTCGCTTTGCCGCGCACAACGCCGGATTTCGCTATCAGGGCCGCGACGACGTGGCGCTCTTGGTCTCCGACCGCCCGGCGGTGGGAGCTGGCGTTTTCACCAAGAATCTGTTCCAGGCCGCGCCCGTTCTGGTGGCCAAAGAGAACCTCAAGAAGTCAGCAGCGATCCGCGCCTTCCTGGTGAACGCCGGACAGGCCAACGCCTGCACGGGCAAGGAAGGCGAGGCCAACTGCCGCGAGACCTTGAAGCTCGCGGCCGAACGCCTGGGACTCGGTGCCTCTGAGATCTTGCCCGCTTCCACCGGGGTCATCGGGCCTCAGCTGAAGATGGACATCTGGCGCGACGAAGTTCCGGCGCTCGCGGCCAAGCTCGGCCAGTCGAGCCCCCTGGACACAGCCAAGGCCATCATGACCACCGATGCCTTCCCCAAGATGGCCTGGGGCTCGGTGGAGATCGGGGGGCGCGAGGTGCGGCTTCTTGGCATGGCCAAGGGCGCGGGCATGATCTGCCCCAATATGGCCACCATGCTGGCTTTCGTGGTCTGTGACGCCGAGGTGGAAAAAAACCGCTGGCAGGCCATGCTGGCCGCAGCGGTGGACGCCAGCTTCAACGCAGTGACCGTGGACGGGGACACCTCCACCAACGACTGCGTCCTGGCCATGGCCAACGGCGCCTCCAAGGTGAAAGCCCACTCGGACGAGGAACTGGCCGCACTGGCCGCCGCGCTCAATGAAGTCTGCCAGGCCCTGGCCTACATGATCGTGGAGGACGCCGAGGGCGGCACCAAGATCATCCGGATCGACGTCATCGGCGCGGAGGACAACATGCAGGCCGAGGCCTGCGCCAGGGCCGTGGGGCACTCTCCACTGGTGAAGACGGCCATGTTCGGGCGCGACGCCAACTGGGGCCGCATAGTGGCCGCGGTCGGCCGTTCCGGGGCGGAGTTCGATCCGAACAACGTAACAGTGGCCATCGGCGGCATTCCTGTGTTTGTGAACGGCCAGCCCGTGGCCGGAGACTTGGACAGCCTGCTCGCCCCGCACATGCGCCGCACCGAGATCGCCGTGAGCATCGACCTGGGCGCGGGCAACGGAGAGTATGTGCTGCTGGCTTCGGATTTGACGTACGACTACGTGAAGATAAACGGAGACTATCGCTCGTAGAAAAGTCGTAGAAGAGAAGTCACGTTGTTTAAGACCGATCCAGGGTTGCCCCAGGGCTAAACGGGACAGTGGCTTCATGCTGGTTCCGGCAGGGCGCTGCCCTGCACCCGCTGGGGGGATGATCCCCCCAGACCCCGCATTCGCTTTGCGGCGAGCATCGACTGGCTGGTTTCAAACTGGTATATTAGGGAAGCGTGTAAACCACGCTTCCCTTTCTTCTTGTGGGTACAAACTGGAGTGCCAAAGAGATGAACAACCGATTCGTGACCACCTCGTTCTCATTCGAAGGCTACCGCATCGTGGAGCACCTGGGCGTTGTGCGTGGGATCATCGTCCGGTCCAGGAGCATAGTGGGCAACATCATAGCTGGCTTCGAGATGCTTTTTGGCGGCAAGATAGCCATGTACACCCAGCTGTGCGAGCGGACCCGCCAGGAATCCTTTGACCTCATGGTGGAACACGCCATGGAAAAAGGCGCCAACGCCATCATCGGCATGCGCTACGACGCCAACGAGGTGGCCGCAGGGGTCACCGAGGTGCTGTGCTATGGAACCGCTGTTAGAGTCGAAAAAGAATAACCGGGAACTGCGACACGCGCTGAGGCCCGTATTACAGGACTTACTATGACAGGCGCTTCTTGCGCGATCCGAGGATCGTTTTTCGACCTGGTGGCCGACCCGTGGGATCATCCCGGGAAAGAACAGGAAGCCGCGAGGTTCATCCGGGACGGTTTGCTGGTTGTTAAAAACGGAATCATCGAGGACTTCGGCCCCTATGCCGAGGTGTCGTCGCGCCATCCAGGAATCCATTTCACCCACCTGCCGGATCGTCTCATTCTGCCGGGATTCATCGACGGCCATGTCCATTTCCCGCAAGTGCGCGTGCTTGGTTCCTACGGGAACCAGCTGCTGGACTGGCTGAAAACCTGGGTTTTCCCCGAGGAGTTGAAATACCGCGACCGCGACTACGCGCGCGAGGCAGCCAAACATTTCTTTGATGCCCTGCTGGCCGGGGGCACCACCACCTGCCAGGCCTTCACCACCTCCAGCCCTGTCTCTTCCGAGGAGTTTTTCGAGGAAGCAAGCCGCCGCAACATGCGAGTGATCGCGGGGCTTACCGGCATCGACCGCTTCGCGCCGGCGGACTATCTGAACACACCCGAGGACTTCCACAGAGAGTCCAAACGTCTGATCGAACAGTACCACCGCAAAGGCAGGAATCTCTACGCCATCACCCCCCGCTTCGCCGTGGGGTGCACGGACGAGTTGCTGGCCTGCTGCCGTCGCCTGAAGGACGAGTATCCGGACTGCTGGATCAACACGCACATCTCCGAGACTCCCGAAGAGATCCGTACAGTGAAAAAGTTGTTCCCTGACTGCGCCGATTACACCCATGTGCAGGAGAAACATGGCCTGCTGGGGCCGAAATTCACCGCCGGACACGGAGTGTGGCTTTCCCGCGACGAGATGCGCCGTTTCTCCAAATCAGGTGCGGCCATATCCTTCTGCCCGCTGTCGAACCTGTTCCTTGGTAGCGGCCTTTTCCCCCTGGGCCGCGCCAAGGACCCTGAACACCCGGTGCGCCTTTCCGTGGGCTGCGACGTGGGCGGCGGCAACTCCTTCACCCTGATCCGGGTGCTTGAGGAAGCCTACAAGGTGGGCATGTGCAATATCACCATGCTCGACGGTTCGGTGGGCCAGCGTGAACAGGACCCGGCCGAGGCCGAACGCAACAAACTCTCTCCCTATCGGGCCTTCTATCTGGCCACCCTTGGCGGGGCACATTCGCTCTATCTGGATGACATCCTGGGAAACTTCGACAAGGGCAAAGAGGCCGACTTCGTGGTTCTTGACTGGAACGCGGGGCAACTGGCCATGCAATGGCGCCAGTCCCTGACGGTAAAAGATGGTGGTCCAAAGACGGTGGATCAGGCCGCAGAGCTTCTGTTCGGGGTCATGGCCGTGGGAGACGACCGCAACGTCGACGAAACCTGGGTGGCTGGAAAACGCGCCTACAAGAAAACCAGCGATTAACCTTATTTCGCCACACAGGTTTGCCCGGGATGTGCAGTTCTTGAATCCCGCCCGCCGTGTTGGCCGACAGGACTTTGAACCTACCGGGTCTTCAATCGGATGATGTGGGCAAAAGCTCAGGCCAGTTTCTTTGCCAGGGCGAGCGTTCTTCGCGCCATTCCAGGCGGGCAAGTCCGTATCAGTTCCCGCAGGTCCTCAAGCGTGTCCATGTCCGCCAGTTCGGGAAGCACGGCTGGCTCAAGAGGGTGCAGCACCTGTTGGGTACGTTCGAAAACGTCTGGCGTGCTCCAGGGGATATTTGCGAACACCTCCGGCAGGTACCGGCCGGACTGAAATCCTATGGTCCAGTAACCGCCGTCCGGAGAAGGCCCCAACACGGCAGGTTCGGATTTTATAAGCCTAATCAGATGCTTGGCCATGCGCGGCGAAAGCTGAGGAATGTCCGAACCCAGGACGGCCGCGGCCGCATAGCCATGCTCAAAGGCCCACTTGAATGCGTAGTCCATCTTCACTCCCAGGTCTCCCTCGGGCTGAGGCAGACAGACCAGCTCATTGCCCAGCCAGTCCCGAACGCTCTCCACATCCTCGGCAGGTTCGACCCACAGCATGATATCCGCGCCGCATCCGTCCAAAGCCTGCAGCATGTCCTGAACAAAGGCTTTGTAGAGGGCCAGGGCGGCCTCGTCCCCCACATCGCGGGCCAGACGGGTTTTCACCCGGCCGAGCCGGGGCGAGCGGAGCATGAGAAGCAGGCAGGGAGATTTATTCACGGGTGAATGTTGTGTTGTGATGATTACGCCTCCGGCGGCCAAAGGGGCGGTGCCCCTTTGGAATCCCATTTAACGAAGGTCCTTTCGCCGGGAAACCGGCGAAAAGACCTTCGCATGAATGCGGGTCCAGGGGGATCATCCCCCTGGCGGGTGCAGGGCGGAGCCCTGCTGGGGTTCGGGGCAAAGCCCCGCTTGTCACTCCAGTGCGCCGCCGCAGCTGGACCCGGCTCCGGCCGTGCAGCCCAGGCAGTGCGGTCCGGTGACGATGATGCGCTTGGCCAGGGCGTCCGGGTCGAAGGAGTCGATATGGTCCGGGGCGCCGTGGTTTATGCGAAGCCCCAGGGCCTGGTTGAAGTCGCAGTCGTAGAGAGCCCCGTCCCAGCCGATGTTCACCTGTTTGCGGCACATGAGCCCGGGCAGGGTGGCGGGGTTGAACTTTTCGCGCAGAAGCTCCCAGTAGCCTCCGGCCTGGCCCTTGGACTCCAATTCGTCCAGATAGCGTCCCAGGGGCATGTTGGTGATGGTGAGCAGGTTGGAAAAGCTGACGCCATGCTTGGCGAGTTCCCTGCGGTAGTCGTTCTCAAGAGCCTCCTGGCAGGGCGGCAGATAGGGCCCCAGAGGGTGGTTGAACACCAGGTCCAGGCGCGGGCCGGAAGGACCGGCATACCCCAAAGCGTTCAGACGGCGCATGGCCGAGATGGCCTTCTGGTAGACTCCACGGCCCCGCATGGGGTCCACGTTCTCTTCCAGATAGCAGGGGAGCGAAGCCACCAGGTCGATGGCCAGCCCGGCGTACAGGTCGAAGAAATGCTCGAACCCGGCTTCCATGAGGATGGCCAGGTTGGAGCGCACTTGCACGGCCAGGCCCGCTTCGCGCAAACGGCGCAAGAACTGCGGCAGGTTGGGGTTTAATTCGGGCGAACCCCCGGTGACGTCCACCTGGGCCGGACGCACGGCCAGGGCCACGGCGGCGGTCTTGTCCAAGGTCCCGGCGTCCATGACCTCCATGCGTGCAGGCCCGGCCTCGAGGTGGCAATGGATGCAGGACAGGTTGCACTTGAGCCCCACGTTCACCTGAAGCACGTCGAGGCCGGTGGCCGAGATGTCTCCTCCGGCAAGCTCATCGAATACGTTCATGATCTGATCTCCATGGGAGGAATATTCTTGTGCAATGGCGCGAGCCTTTCGGCGGGAACGCCCAGATGGTAAAGTACTATTATGGCCCAGTTGGTGAACGTCCTTCGCCAGACGCCTTCGGCTTCCCAGCGCCTGGGCGAGGTGACGGCCCGTCCCCGGGCGAACCCGATGCGCATTCCGGCCCGGCGCAGGCGAAGCATCAGGTCCACTTCTTCCAGCACCGGCATGTCCGTATAGCCGCCCAGCGTTTCAAAAACGCGGCGGGTGAGGAATATGGCTTGGTCACCATAGGGGACGCGGGTCAGGCGCGAGCGAAACGACGCCATCTGGGCGATGAGCTTGAGCGAAAAGCGGTTGGAGCGGATTCCCAGATCGAACGCCCCGCCGACGTTGTCTGCGCCTTCGAGCACCTGTTCCATGGCTTCGAAGGCTCCGGCAGGCAACGTGCTGTCCGCGTGCAGAAAGACAAGTATATCGCCGGAGGCGTAGCGCGCCGCGGCGTTCATCTGCCGGGCCCGTCCGCGCGGAGCGGGCACGGCCAGAACTCCGGGCCTGGCAATGGCGGCCAGCGTGCTGCGCTGCGGATGGCCGTCGGCTATGATGATCTCCACCTGACGCCCGTATCCCACGGTGCGGATGTGATCCACCAGCCGGTTGACCAGGTCCTCTTCGCCAAGGACCGGAACGATTACGGAAAATGATGGGGTCATGGCTAACCGGGCTATAGCAGCAGGCAAGAGGGCGCGCAAACGCAACCTTCGGCTTTGTTCTTGACGAAAGAGTGAAAAACAGTCCAACACGCTGCCAGGAGTTTTTATGCGTATCCAGACCATAGAACACGTGCCGTTCGAGGATCCTGCCGGGATCATCCCCTGGGCTGCCGGGCGGGGTTTTCCAGTCTCCAGGACTCTCGTGCATGCCGGGGACCCGCTGCCAGATCCGCGGGATTTCGACCTGCTGGTGGTGATGGGCGGACCCATGAGCGTGCATGACGAGCTGGAATTTCCCTGGCTTGTCGCTGAAAAGGAATGCCTGAAAATGGCGGTGGCCAGGGGCCGGAGCGTGCTTGGCGTGTGCCTTGGCGCCCAGATGCTCTCTGAAGTGCTCGGCGGCCAGGTTTACAAGAACGAGCACCGAGAAATCGGCTGGCACAAAGTGAAGCTTTCTCCCTGGGCGGCAACGTGTCCGGCCTTCGCCGGAATTCCCCAGGAGTTCACGGCCTTCCACTGGCATGGCGAGACCTTCTCCATACCGCGCGGGGCATCGCTGGTGGCGGGTTCCGAGGCGTGCGCCAACCAGGCGTTTGCCGTGGGCGGCAAGCTGGTGGGGCTGCAGTTTCATTTTGAGACCACAGGCGAGAGCATGGAGAAGCTGATTGAGCATGGCGCGGATGACATTGTCCCTGGGCCTTTCGTGCAGACTCCCGACCAGATGCGGGCGGGTATCGGGCATCTGGGCGGGCTTGGGGTCATGCTGCACAAGCTGATGGACAACATGGCCAGGGAGATCTGATTATTATTTTGCAGGGCGCTGCCCTGCACCCGCCAGGGGGATGATCCCCCTGGACCCGCATTAACGCGCAGGGGCTTGCACCGGAACCGGTGCAAGCCCCTGCGCTAAATGGGATTCCAAAGGGGCACTGCCCCTTTGGCCGCCGGAGGCTTCTTATCCTCGCCTCACTTCCAAAGGAGAATTCCAAGTGCGCAAGATCGAACGGAAGATAAACGATCACAAATTGGTGGAAGCCCTCTTGCAGCGGGCCGAATACATTCACCTGGCCATGTGGGACGGTGCGTCCCCCTACGTGGTGCCTGTGAGCTTCGGGTACAAGGACGGTGTGTTGTATTTTCACAGCTCCTTCGACGGCAAGAAGGCCGCCTGCCTCGGGAACTGCCAGCGGGTGGGGTTCGACGCCGTGGTCGAATACGAAATTTCGCGTACGCCCAAGGCCTGCGGCTACACCGCGCATTTCAAATCCGTGGTGGGGTCTGGCCGGGTGAGCTTCGTTGAGGACCCGGCTGAAAAAGCACGCGCCCTGGACATGATCATGGCTCATTACGGAGGGCCTTCCGGCAAGTACGACGCCAAGGTGCTGGAGGTGACCTGCGTGGTCCGCATCGATGTGGATGAACTTGTCGGCAAGTCCAACCCACCGTGGCAGGGGGATGAAATCCTGGAAGTGGTCGATACTGTGGGGGGGAGCGGCGACGAGAGCCTGTCGTCGGCCAACTAATCACGAATCCCGCTTCTGACGCAACGACCAGAAGCGGGATTAAATTCCAAAGAATTCCAGTTGTGGGCATGGCCCACGGCAGGAGAATCCTTGCGTATCAGGCGTTATTGTTCTTCGTGAGCTCGGCCACGCACTCGATGTGCGGGGTGTGCGGGAAGAGGTCCACTGGGGTCACGGCCTGGGCGGAGTACATGGTTCCCAGCTTGCCCAAGTCCCTGGCCAGGGTGGAGGGGTTGCAGGATACGTAGACCAGCCTTGGCGCGGCGATCCTCAAAAGGGCGTCCACCGTGTCCGGATGGAGCCCGGCCCTGGGCGGGTCGATCACCACCACGTCCGGCTTGGCCTTGCGGCGCGAAACCGCGTCCTTCAAATCCCCGGCCACGAAGGCGCAGTTGGTCAGCCCGTTCAGCCCGGCGTTTGTTGTCGCGTCTTCCACGGCTTCCTGCGATATCTCGAAACCAGTTACGGATGTTGCGTGCCGGGCCATGAACAGGCTCAAGCCCCCGGCGCCGCAGTACAGGTCCCACACCGCTTCATTGCCGCTTAACCTGGCGGCCTGCACGGCCTTGGCGTAGAGCATGGCCGCAGCCTGGGTGTTGGTCTGGAAAAATGCTCCGGAACTCACGCGCAGGCGCAGGCCGTCGAGTTCTTCTTCGAGAGCGTCCTCGCCCATGGCCCAGATTCTGTGTTCGGCGATGGCGAAGTCCGCCCGGTCGCGGCGCATGTCCAGGACCACTCCTGCCAACTGTGGGAACTCCCCCATCAAGGCTTCGCCCAGCGATGCCAGCCGCTTGAAGGGGGTCTTGGGACCCACGATGATCTGGGCCAGCCACTTGTCCGTGGCTTCTGACTGCCTGAGCACCAGATGCCTCCACGCCCCGGTGCCGGTCCTGGCGAAGTAGGAGGGCAGCTGCGTGGCGCTGGTCAAACGCCGGACGGCCTGGAGGATGTCCATGGCCGGATCAGGCATGAGAGAACAGGACTCGACCTCCACGATGCGTCCGGGATTGAAACGCTCCCGCAGGCCAAGGCTTAAGCCACGGCCCGGCCCTGGGCCGAAGGAAAATTCCATTTTGTTTCGGTAGTGGCGCGTGAGGGGTGAGGCGAGGGTCGGTGAGGCCTCGGTGTCCATTTTGCCCAGGCGGCGCAGCTGTTCGGTCACGATGTCGCGCTTCCATTCCAGCTGGGCCTGATATGCGGCGTCCTGCCAGGTGCAGCCGCCGCAGATTCCGAAGTGGGGGCAGAACGGCTCGGCAGCATCCGGGGAGGGGGAGAGCACTTCCTGGACCACGGCTTTCAAGCTGCCCTTGTCTTCCTTGACCACGCGGGCCATCACCCGCGAACCCGGCAGGGCTCCTTCCACGAAGACAACCCGGCCATCCAGGCGGGCAAGCCCGGCCCCGCCGAACACCGCCCGTTCAATAAAGAGTTCCAGAAGATGCGACATGGGCGCAACATGCCCGGCCAGGAGCCTGGACGCAAGCCTGGCGTTCCAGGGGATGTGGTGTTGCACCGAGAGAGCGGGCACATTTTCCAAAGGCGTTGCGGGTCTTGTGGAGCGGCCCCGTTAGGAGTAGTGGGGCGGCGGGGGGAAACCTTCATGAGAAAGCTGTTTGTTTCACTGTTTGTTTTATGCGCCTGCTCCCAGGCCTGGGCCCAGGATTGGCAGATACGGGCCGTGTGCGATCTGCGCAAGGGCGGGGCCAACCGTGGGGCGGAATGTTCACTTCTGGCCTCCGAGGTGATCATGCTCCTGCCCGAAAAGGCCGGGCCGGGTAACGTGGCCGTGCTGGCTGATTTCACGGACAACATGGAAAAGGCGGGCGTGAACTGGGAAGCCCCCTGCCGCGACCCGAAGCACTGCCCGGACTCCGCATACACCATCCGCTACGCGTTCATTTCCAAGAAGATGATATCCATTGCCAGGGACAAGACCTTCACCGCCCTGGTGTGCCGGGAGGGTTTTTCCGACACGGCCCCGGACGATGCGGCCTGCCGGGTGAAGCTCATGAAGGTGCTCAGGGAGATGGTGACCAGGGCCCGCAAGGAAGGCTCGCTTCTGGCCGTGCTCAAGTGCGGCACCACCGAAGGCGAAACCATCCGCCCCGACGGGCAGGGCGTGGCCGGGTACGAGCTGGTGTACGCCTTCGTGCAATTGCCGGACATGCTGCCCATGGCAGGCAATGATCCCAAGGCCTCGGCAAAGTTCGCCATGGACCAGCTGGCCGGGCCGCAGGAGACCGCTCCCGCCACTGGCGTTAAACAGGGGCCTGGGGCGCAGCCCGCATCGTCTCCTGCTTCTTCGGGAGCGAAGACTCCGGCGGTGCAGCCCGCCACTGCTTCAGCCTCCCCGGCGCAGTCTGCCCCTGCCGCAGCGCAACCCCCTGCCTATGGTACAGCTGCAGGTGAGATCATCATGCAGGTGGCCGCGCTTCCAAGCCTGGTGCAGGCCGAGACTGTGGCCGACCGGCTGTCCGCCAAGGGAATCGAGGCCACTTTCGAGCGGGCCGAGGTGAACGGGAAGGAAGTGTACCGGGTGCTGGCCCGGGGCAAGGGAAATCCCGATGCGTTCAGGCAGAGGCTGGCGGAAATGGGGTATCCGGGAGCGATTCAGAGAAGGTAGCGAGCCTGGTTGATCTTTGAGTTTGGGGGAAGCCTCCGGCGGCCAAAGGGACGGTGTCCCTTTGGAATCCCAAATAGCTTCGCGGGTTTCACCGATATTCCGGTGAAACCCGCGAAGCTATTGAGGGGGTCCGGGGGAAACCATTTCCCCCGGCGGGTGCAGGGCAGCGCCCTGCCGGGGTTCGGGGCGGAGCCCCGTCTCTCTTATCCCTTGGCCCCGCAGCATTTCTTGTATTTCTTCCCGCTGCCGCAAGGGCAGGGATCGTTCCTTCCCACTTTGGGCGCGGCGCGCTTCTTGGGCTGGGCCTTCTTCTCCGTGCCGTCCTCGGCTCCGTGATACTGAAGGTCCGACGCCTTTTCCTTGTGTGTGAACTCCTCCTCGCGCACCTCGGCCCTTATCTGCAGCCGCGACAGCGACCGCACCGTACTCTCGGCGATCATGCCGAGCAGGCCCTGGAACAGCTCGAATCCCTCGCGCTTGTATTCCTGCTTGGGGTCCTTCTGGCCGTAGCCGCGAAGACCGATGCCGTCGCGCAGGTGGTCCATGTTGAGCAGGTGCTCCTTCCAGTGCTTGTCCAGTGCTTCGAGCAGGAAGTAGCGCAGTATCTCGGCATAATGCTCGGGCGCGGCGGCCTTGAGCCCCTCGAAGCGTCCTACGATGGCCTCGCGCAGCTGCTCCAGGGTGGGGATTTCCTGGGTGAGGTCCAGGCGGATGTTGAAGACCTCCTCCATGCGCGCGGAGACCATCTCCAGGGTGTCCGGATCGGGGGCCTGCTTGGAGGCCAGGGCCAGGGGTTCGTAGATCTCGTCGAGCAGTTCGTCCACGAAGTCGAGCAGTGAATCCCCTGGATTTTCGGCCGACATGTAGTGGCGGCGGCGCGAGTAGATGACCTCACGCTGCTGGTTCATGACGTTGTCGAAGTCCAGGAGTTGCTTGCGGATTTCGAAGTTGTGGCCTTCAACGCGCTTCTGGGCGTTTTCGATGGCCTTGGAGACCATGCGGTTCTCGATGGCCTCGCCCTCCTGCATGCCCAGGCGCTCCATGATGCTTTTTAGGCGGTCGGAGCCGAAGAGACGCATGAGGTCGTCGTCCAGGGCCAGGTAGAAGCGGGACTCGCCGGGGTCGCCCTGGCGGCCGGAACGGCCGCGCAACTGGTTGTCGATGCGGCGCGATTCGTGGCGTTCGGTGCCCAGGATGAAGAGTCCCCCCAGTTCCTTGACGCCTTCGCCAAGCTTGATGTCCGTGCCGCGGCCGGCCATGTTGGTGGCGATGGTCACGCGGCCCTGGTGCCCGGCCTCGGCCACGATCTGGGCTTCGCGCTCGTGCTGCTTGGCGTTGAGCACCTCGTGGGGCACTCCGGCTTTTTTCAGCAGGTGGGAAAGAAGCTCGGATTTCTCGATGGAGATGGTGCCCACCAGCACGGGCTGGCCCTTCTTGTGGAGCCTTTTCAGGTCCTCGGCGATGGCCGCGAACTTCTCCTGCTGGGTCTTGTAGATCATGTCCGGGTGGTCCAGGCGAACCATGGGCCGGTGGGTGGGGATCACGGCCACTTCCAGGCCGTAGATCTGCCTGAACTCCACGGCCTCGGTGTCGGCTGTGCCGGTCATGCCCGAGAGCTTGTTGTACATGCGGAAGTAGTTCTGGAAGGTGATGGAGGCGAGCGTCTGGTTTTCGCTCTCCACCTTCACGCCTTCCTTGGCCTCCAGGGACTGGTGCAGTCCGTCGGAGTAGCGCCGTCCTGGCATGAGGCGCCCGGTGAACTCGTCCACGATGACCACCTGGCCGTCTTTTACGATGTAGTCCACGTCGCGGGCATAGAGATGGTGGGCCCGCAGAGCCTGGAGCACGTGGTGCTGCATGGAGATGTTGGCCGGATCGTAGAGGTTGTCGATCTTGAATATCTCTTCGCAGCGGGCCACGCCCTCGTCGGTCAAAAGCACCGTGCGGGCCTTCTCGTCCATGTTGAAGTGGACGTCCTTTTTGAGCATGGGAATGAGCGCGCTGACCCGGGCGTACTGGGCCGTGGATTCCTCGGCCGGGCCGGAAATGATGAGCGGCGTGCGCGCCTCGTCGATGAGGATGGAGTCCACCTCGTCCACGATGGCGAAATTGAGTTCGCGCTGGACCAGGTGTTCCTTGTAGAACTTCATGTTGTCGCGCAGGTAGTCGAAGCCGAACTCGTTGTTGGTGCCGTAGGTGATGTGCGAGCCATAGGCCGCCTGGCGTTCCTCGTCGGTCAGGCCGTGCACGATGGTGCCCACGGAAAGCCCCAGGTAGTTGTATATGGTGCCCATCCAGGCGGCGTCTCGCTTGGCCAGGTAGTCGTTCACCGTGATCAGGTGCACGCCCTTGCCCGAAAGCGCGTTCAGCACCGCCGGCAGGGTGGCCACCAGGGTCTTGCCTTCACCGGTCTTCATTTCGGCGATCTTGCCCTGGTGCAGGACCATGCCACCGATGAGCTGCACATCGAAGTGGCGCATGTCCAGGGTGCGGCGCCCGGCTTCGCGCACAAGGGCGAAGGTCTCGGGGAGAAGCGCGTTCAAGTCGCTTCCGTTGGCCGCTTCCTGCATGAGCTCGGCCACGCGGGACTGCATCTGCCCCTCGTCCAGCTTCTGGATCTGGGGCTCCATGGCGTTGATCTTGTCCACGGTGGGGGTAAGGCTTTTCAAGTAGCGGTCGTTTTTCGAGCCAACGACCATTTTCAAAATGCTTCCAAACATGGTGTCTCCTTGACGTGGGGGCTTGGCCCCATACTGCGCCAGGGCATATGCCCTGGACCATCCGGGAACCGCTCTCCTGCGGCTTTTGCAGTCGCGTTGGGCGCGATCAGCGTGGCTGGAGAGCCTGTCCCGGCTATTTAATAATCTCGAGCCAATGCCCCACGCCGACTCCGGCGGGCGCGTTGGCCCTCAGCTGAATAACGCATCCCGAACAGCCGGTGAGTATCTGCTCGCCGGGCCGGGCACCATAGAATTCCAGGCAACGCTTGGCCACCTGGTCGGAGAGTTCCGGGGCGCTTAATTTGAGCGCTCCGCCGAACCCGCAGCACAGGTTCTTTTTCGTTTTGGCGCTGAGCCTTTCGCCTAGCACCTGGCGCAGAAAATTTTCGTCGTGCCCGCCGCCCGCCCCGTGGCAGGGTGTGTGGTAGTGCACCCTGGAGGGCGCATCGGGCTCGGTGGCATACGTCACCCGCGAAGCCAGTTCCGAAAACGGGACCAGGCCCGCGAGCCACTGCTCGCGTTCGCCCAGGCCCCAGCCCAGCTCGCGGGAGGCATAGCCTCGCAGGCCGCAGCGGCAGGTGGCGCAGAAGCTTATGAGCTCCGGGCGGCCGGCGTCGCGCCAGGCCTGGATGTTCGTCCTCTGCATCTGGCCCTGGGCGTCTTTCAGGCCCGCATGGCCCAGGGTGCAGCCGCAACAGGCGAATTCCGGCTGGGGCAGCACGTCAAAACCCAATCCCTCAAGAATTTTCTTGGCCGTGGCCGTCCAGCGGGGCTGCACATGGGAGCCGACGCAGCCGGGGAACACTACGGCTTTGCGCCCCTTCCCGCAAGCTTCGAAGCTCACCGGCGTAAGCCACGGTTCCAGGCCTGCCTTGGAGTCCATGGCCTTGAGGCCGTTCAGGAGCCCGGCATAGCCGCCCTGGTTAAGACGCGGCACCATCCGCGACAGGGTGGCCAGCATGGGCCAGAGCACCGGGGCTTTCTCCACCCAGGTCTTCCAGAGCGTGGATTCAATGCTGGGATGCGTTGCGCGAAGCTCCCCCATGAGCTCCGGCGCGCACAGGCCCAGAGGACAGGCCTTCTCGCACTTGCCGCAGGCCAGGCATTTGGTCGCGAGTTCCACCGCGGCCTTTTCAGAAAGTGCCACGGCGTTGCCAGCCATGGTCTGGGCCAGGAAGAACTTGGCCTTGGGGGAGAGCTCCTCCCGCCTGGTGGCGGCGAACAGCGGGCAGACCTCCAGGCACTTGCCGCAGAGCACGCAGTCCGGGCGGGGGCCATCCGGGAGAGGACGAAGTGTGTCGGCTGGCGAAGCAGGAGGGATCATCTCAGTAAGCTTTACCCGGGTTCATTATCCCGTGGGGGTCGAAGACCGCTTTGATCTGGTGCATGAGGGCCACGGCATCGTCCCCGGCCTTGCGGGGCAGCCAGCCCACCTTGTTGAGCCCGATCCCATGCTCTCCGGAAATGGTGCCGCCAAGCGACAGGGCCATTTCCAATACCTCGGCCTTTGCGGCTTGGGCCCTGCGGGCCTCGTCTTCGTTGGAGGCGTCGTACATCAGGTTCACGTGCAGGTTCCCGTCGCCCAGGTGGCCGAAAACCAGGGTCTTGATCCCGGCGTGTTCGCCAATGGCCCGGATGCGTTCGATGGCCTCGCCCACCTTGCCGCGGGGCACGGCGATGTCGTCTGAGAACTTGTTCGGGGCGATGGTGGAGGTCGCCTGGCTGATCTGGCGCCTGACTTCCCAGAGGCCGTTCTCCTTGTCCGGAGTGAGCGCCACGTCAAGAAAGACCGGCGAAAAGGATTCCATCACCCCGCGCAGAAGGGCCAGCTCAGCGGTGACGCTTCCCTCGGAGCCGTCCAGCTTGAAAAGCAGGCTGGTGTGGGCACTGGCGGGCCAGGGGGTCAGCCCCACATTGGCCAATGCTTCCAGCACTTCCTTGGGCATGAATTCCATGGCCGTGGGCAAAAGCCCGGCTGCGAAGACCGCTGCCGCGGCATTCAGGGCGAGTTCCTGGCTCGCGAACGCCACCAGGAGGGAAGCCTGGGATTCGGGCAGGGGCAGGAGCTTGAGTGTGGCTTCCGCGATAAAACCCAAGGTTCCTTCGGACCCCACGAACAGCCGGACCAGATCAAGCCCGGCAACGTCCTTGTGGCATCTGGAACCTGTCCGGATGATTTTGCCTCCGGGCAGGACCAACGTGAGGCCAAGTACGAAATCTTTTGTGCAGCCGTATTTTACAGCGCTCATGCCCCCGGCGTTCATGGCCAGGTTGCCGCCGATGGTGGAGAATTTGGCGCTGGCCGGGTCCGGCGGATAAAAGAGCCTCTTGGCAGCGCATGCTTCCTGGAGATCCCCGGTTATGACCCCGGGCTGGACCAGGGCCACGAAATCGCTGGAGGAGATTTCCAGAATGCTGTTCAAACGGGCCGTGCACAGCACGACCCCCCCTCTGTCCGGAACGCAGCCCCCCACCGAGTTGGTCCCCCGTCCCCGCGAGGAAACAGGGATGCGCTCGGCATGGGCGAAGGCCAGGAGTTCAGAAACCTGCTCCACGCTTTCGGGGCGGACCACAGCGGCGGGAGCGGCGAATTTTTTGCTGCGGTCGGTCCCGAAGATGAGGGTCTCCTCCGGAGAAAGGAGCAGGCCGTCTTCAGGGAACAGCCGCTTGAGGACGCGCAACTGGGATTGTGAGAGCGGAGAATCGTTGGTCATGGTTGGGCTTTTACGCTGGTGATACAACCGGCCGGTTTGGCGGGGTATGTCTTTAAGTTTGTCGAGGCGGTCAGTCCGGCAAAGACAAACCCAAGGTGTGGGCGAATACAGCCCGACAGAATAGACAAATAATCCTTTGCCAGGGCATGCGCAAGGTTTGCGGACATGGCTCAGCTCTTCCCCGCAGCGACAAGGCGAGCCTTGGTGGCAGGGAAATCAGGACAGCATGTAGCGCAGGGTGTAGCCAAAGGACGGGTAGGCCCAGACCATGTCCATGATCTGGCTTGCGGTCATGCCCTGGCGCATGCATAGAGCGGCCAGGTTGACCACCTCCTCGGCGTCTTCGCCCAGGTAGAAAAGCCCGAGCAGCTTGCCTGTGCCCGGCTCCAGGAGAACCTTGTAGCCCGAGTGGGTGATGCCCAGACGGGTAAGCTCGGGCCAGGTAAGCCCCATCTTGGCCTTGACCTCGAAGGCTATGCCCTTGGCTCTGGCCGCATCTTCGGTGAGCCCCACCCCGGCCAGGGTGGGGTGGGTGAAGGTGGCGCTGGGGATGATTGTGTAGTCTGGCCTGGCGTGGTCGCCGCGCAGGATGTTGGCGGCAACGGCCTTGGCTTCCATGACGGCCGTGGGCGTGAGCTGGTAGTGTCCGGCCGCGTCTCCGGCTGCGTATACGTTGGGATTGGTGGTTTTTAAGAATTCGTCCAGGGTGAGTTTGTCGCCCTCCACGGCGATGCCTGCGGCTTCCGGGGCCATCCCGTCCAGGTTCGGCACCCGGCCCGCGCCGTGGACCACCAGGTCCGCCTCCACTGCTTTCTCGCCGTTTCGGCCCAGGCGCAGAAGATAGCCGTTGCCGGTCTTTTCCAGCGAGTGGGGCGGGGAATCGTAGAGCACTTCCACGCCGAGTTTCGAGGTGGCCTGGCACAGCTGGGAGACCAGGTCCGGATCGAAGCGCTTGAGGCAGCGGTCGCCGCGCACGGCAACGTACGCCTTGGCCCCGGCTATGGCCGCTATGTGGGAGAACTCCATAGAGATGAAGCCGCCGCCGATGAAGGCGATGCGGGGGGGGAGTTCCTTGAGGTTCAGGAAATCGTCGCTTGTGCGTACGTGTTCAGCGCCGGGGAAGGTGAGTGTCTTCGGGCGCGAGCCTGTGGCGATCACGATCTTTCCGGCCTGGAGGGATTCGTCTTCGCCAACGGCCACGGTGTCCGGCCCGGTGAAGCGGGCCTGGCCGTAGTACAGGTCTATGCCGGCCATTTCGTAGGAGCTCTCGGCCCTGGGCGGCACGCTGTCCACGTAAGCCTGCTTGAGCGCGGCCAGGGTGGGCCAGTGGATGGAGAGTTCGCCGGTCACGCCGTTTTTTGCGGCCATTTCCCGGCAGCGGGCCACGGCATGGGTTGTTTCGGCCAGGACCTTCTTGGGTTCGCAGCCGCGCAGGGCGCAGGTGCCGCCGAAGTCGCCGGCTTCGACCATGGCAACGGAGAGCCCCTCGGCCTTGAGAATGCGGGAGCAGGTGCCCCCAGCGGCGCCGGAGCCGATGATCAGGATGTCGTAGCGGTGGGACATGATGCCTCCTTGGGCGTCAATACCTCTCCTTCTCCCTCTGCGCCTCTCTGTCCAGGTCCCTTTCCTTCATGGCGTCGCGCCGGTCATGCACGTTCTTGCCCCGGGCCAACCCGATCTCCACCTTGAAGCGGCCTCGTTTTAAATAAATCTTCAGGGGCACCACGGTCAGCCCCTTCTGCTCCACCTTGGCTTTCCATGCCCGTATCTCGTGCTCGTGCAGCAAAAGCTTCCGGTCCTGGTCCGGGTTGTGCTGGTCCATGCCGGCGTTTTCGTAGGGGCTTATGTGCACGCCGCACAAGAACGCCTCGAACCCGCCGGTGAAGCGGACGTAGCCGTCCTTGAAGTTGACCTTGCCGCCGCGCAGGCTTTTGACTTCGGAACCGGTAAGGACGATGCCGGCCTCCATGGTCCCGAGAATCTCGTAGAAATGCCGGGCCTTTTTATTGACTGCGACGATCTTGATACCGTCGCCCGTTTTTAAACTCACTTGGTGGGGCCCTCCTCGGAATCCAGCAGAGAATAGAAGTACGAGAGCTGGTCCGGGAATTTCTGGAAGATGGTCTCGCGAACGAGCTGGTTGGTGCGGGCCACGGTGGGGCTTTCCAGCACCTGCTTCAAAAGCTTCTTGCAGTCGTCCATTGTGGCCTGGCGGATGAGGTGCTTTATGCCTGGGATGGTCTGGGGGGTCAGGCTGATGGCGTCCATCTGCATGCCCATGAGGATGGGAACGCAGAACGGGTCCGAGGCCATCTCGCCGCACAGGTTGCACTCGATGCCTGCCTGGTGCGCCGCGTCCACCACGTGCTTTATGGAGCGCACCACCGCCGGGTGCAGCGGCTGATACAGATAGGACACGTGCCGGTTGGTGCGGTCGATGCCCAGGGAATACTGGATAAGATCGTTGGTGCCGATGGAGAAGAAATCCACCTCTTTGGCCATGATCTCCGCGGTCATCACCGCCGAAGGGAGCTCCACCATCATGCCCACGGGCATCTCGGGGTTGAAGGCCAGGCCTTCCTTGGAGAGCTCCTGCTGGCAGAGCCTCAAGAGGTTGATGGACTGCCGCAGTTCCTTCAGGCCCGAGATCATGGGGAACATGATTGAGATGTTGCCCACCACCGAGGCGCGCAGGATGGCGCGGATCTGGGTGCGGAAGAGCTCCCGGTGGCGCAGGCAGAAGCGGATGGCCCGAAGCCCCATGGCCGGGTTCTGTTCCTCCAGGCGTCCGAAATGGGCCATGAATTTGTCCGCGCCCAGGTCCAAGGTGCGAAGGATGACCCGCTTGGGCGAGAGGATGTCCGCCAGGTCGCGGTAGTGCTCCAGGAGTTCTTCCTCCGTGGGGAGCTGCGTGCGGTTCAAGTAGGTGTATTCGGTGCGAAACAGGCCAATGCCGTCCCCGCCGTTGTCGATGACCTGGGCCACTTCCTCGTAGAGCTCGATGTTGGCCTTCACCTTGATGCGGTAGCCGTCGATGGTCTCTCCGGGGAGGTGGCAGTTCTTTATTATGGCCGTGCGGTGGGATTCGAACTGGTACTTGAGGTCTCCGTAGTGGGCCAGTTCGTCTTCGTCGGGCTCCACCAGGACCATGCCTTTGATCCCGTCCACGATCACCAGGTTGCCGTCGGTGACGGCCTCTTCGATGCCGCCCACGCCAACCACGGCTGGGATGCCCAGGGACTTGGCCAGAATTCCCGCATGAGAGGTCTTGCCGCCCTGCACCGTGGCGAAGCCCATGATCTTGTCCACCTGCAACTCAACGGTGTCCGCCGGGGTGAGGTCATGGGCCAGGAGCACCGCCCGGCTGCCCAGGGCCTTAAAGTCCACCTTCTGGCCCATGAGCTTGGCGCGTACCCGTCCGGCCACCATGCGCACGTCCTGGGCCCGCTCGCGGAAATACGGGTCGTCCAGGGCGTTGAAGGCCTCCTCCAGGTCGGAAACGGCCTTTTCCAGAGCCCATTCGGCGTTGATGCGAAGCGTAGTGAGGTGGGTGACGGCCGAGCCCTGAAGTTTGGGGTCGCTCATGATCATGAGATGGGAATCGATGATCAGGGCGTGGTCCTTGAGTTCGGCTGGCACACGCTGGCGTATGTCGGACAACTCCAGCTTGGCTTCTGCGAACGCATCCCGCAGGCGTGCGGCTTCGTCCTCCACCAAGTCGTCGGCAAGGGTTTGCCTCGGCACTTGGCCGAAGTGGGAACGGTTGAGGAAATATGCCTTTCCGATGGCTATGCCAGCGGAGATGGGGATGCCGGTGAGAGTGGCTAGGGCCATGGGGCCGCCTTACTGGAAACGATTTTTAAACATGTCCGCCAGGGTATCCAGGGCCTGGCTCGCGTCGTCGCCCGTGGCCCGAATTTCCAGGTTGGCCCCGTGTCTGGCCGCCAAGGTGAGGATATCCAGGATGGACTTGGCGTCCACCTGTTGGGAACCCATGGAGATGGTGATGGCCGAGCCGAACTGCTGGGCCGTTTGCGCAAGCTTGGCGGCAGGGCGGGCATGCAGCCCTTGTTCATTGAGAACGCAGACGATCCGGGCGCAAGCATTGCCGCAATCCGGTTCTTGTTCGTTTGTGGTAATCGTTTCTGGCATGTTTTTCACCGCGCAAAACCAACCTATTATAATCGAATCCAAAGAAAAAACAAACCAGCGGCAATACCCAGGCCCACCAGGAACTCCCGGTTGATACGCAGTTTACCGGAGGCGTAGGCCATCGCGAGCACGGCGGCCACCCCTCCGGTCCAGCCCAGAGGGTCCATGTCCCTGGGCCACACCAGCGCCCAGAGCGTAACCAAAAGCGCGGCGTTCAACACCTTGAGCCTCCGGCCCCAGTTCACCAGGTCCCAGGAGCGGATGCGGGTGAGGGCGGCGAACCCCTGCCGGTAGCCGAGAATGAAGGTGCCCAGCTTGAAGGCGTTCAGCATAAGAAAGAGCGTAAGCCCCAGGCTAAACGCCGCCCACATCTGGCCGGCCGTGAGCAGGCAGGCGGTTCCAAGCGCCCAGAATACTGTCAGGCTGCCGCCGAAAAACGAATCCCCAACTGCGGAAAGGGTGAAGACCACGGTGCTTTTCACCTGGTCGAGCATGGCGTCCGGGAACTGCTTGCGGGCAATGCGCGCCTCGAGCGCAAGGAAAACCCCCACCAAAAAAGGCGTCCAGAAGGGGTGAGTATTATATATCTTGAGGTAGCGCTTCCAGGCTTGCCGGCGATCCGCCTGGTCGGGGTACAGGGCTGCGAGGCCCGGTTCCATGGCCATGGCCAGGCCAATGGTCTGCAGTCCGCGCGTGTTGAAGGCCGCCCCCACGAAGTAGCAGCGCAGGTAGGTCTGGATGAGGATTTTTGCGTTGAGTGCGCCTGGGGTGGTCATGTGCCTGTCCAGGGGAGTGACCCCTCAGGTGTTTGTGGCAAAAGCCACGGGAAATGACAAGTGGCGCCGGGGCGGCTTGCTCTTAGTTGCGCGAACCTGTATACTGTCGTTTGTGGAAAATGGTTATCTTTTCAGGAGATACGCATGAGCGGTGCCACCGCTAAGACCATCAAGGAGCACATATCCCGGGCTACGGGCTATGCGCGCCGCTTCGAAGCCATCAAGGCGCTCAGGGCGGGTGCTACCGCATTCGAGTCTTATGCCTCTACCACGGCCGTCATGGGGCGGGCCAAATTCGAGTTGGATGTCATGCTTCTGGATATGCTGCGCGAATTCGAGCTGGTGCCTGATGTAAAGGCTCATATCCGCGGTCCGTTCAAATTTAAAAAAGGCGCTGAGAAAACCTTTGCGCTGGCATTGTCCGCCCTGGCCATGCACCTGGAAAAGTTGGAGCAAAAGGCCGGAGAAGCCGCCAACCAGGACAGGTTGAGCCGCATTGCCCAGGCCTTTGAAAAGGCTCAGGAGTCTTTGCGCGAGAAGAATCTGCCGACGGCCCGGCGCATACTCAACACCGTGTGCGAGCAGAACCAGGGTGAGCCTGGGATATTCAGCAACGCAGCCAAAATGCTCGCCGAGGCGGGCCTGCACGCGGATGTCATCCCCTTTGCCGAAAAGGCCATCGAGATAAACCCCAAGGACACGCTGGCCTTCAGCCTGGGCGTGGAATCCTGCAAGCAGGCGGGCGAGCTGGTGAAGGCCGAAAAGCTCCTGCGGGACGCTCTCAAGAATTTCGGGGCTCACCCCAAGACGTTCGTGTCCCTGGCACGGGTGCTTTACCAGATGGGCAAGTGGGATCAGTCCTACGATGCCGCCCGCGCCGCCTACGACCGCGACCCCACCTTGGCGGAGGCCAAGGAGGTTCTCGATCTCACCGAACGCCGGGTGATGGGGTAGCCGGCTACTTTATCAACCGTTTCCTCATGGCTCCTACGGCCAGCGGATAGAACACCACAGTAAACGCGGCCAGGTAGAGCGCGTTATAGAGAACCCCCACCCCGATTTCCCCCAGACACACCGACCGGCACGCCTGGGTCAGGTGGTAGAGAGGCAGGGTCTGGGCCAGGCCGGATGCCCATGCTGGAAGTCCATCCACCGGAAAGAACGCCCCCGAGAACAGGAACATGGGCGTGATGAAGAGAAATATCGGCAGGTTGAACATGTCGATGGTGGGCGTTATGCCGGTCATCCACATGGCCACGGCCCCGAAGGCCAACCCCCCCAGGGCGGACAGCGGGATGAGCCACAGCCCCTGAGGCCACGGGATATACCCGAAGGCCGCGATCACCGCGCCCATGAGCAGCGTGCCCACCACCGCCTTGGTGGCTCCCCAGAATATCTCCGCCGTGATGACGTCCTCCAGGGAGAGCGGTGTGGCCAGCATGGCGTCGAACGTCTTCTGATAGTACATGCGCACGAACGAGGCGTAGGTGTTTTCGTAGAAGCTCTGCCACATCACCGAGGCGGCCACCAGTCCCGGAGCGATGTATGCGGTGTAGCCCACATCGCGCCCGTCCACATTGATGCTCCCCACGATACCTCCCAGGCCGGCGCCGAAGGCCAGGATGTACAGGGCTGGCTCTGCCAGTGGGGGAATGAAATTCACCTTCCAGGTGCGCATGTACACCATGAGGTTCCGGGCCCACACGCGCCAGAGCCGCCAGGAGAGATTGCGAAGCATGTTCATTCGCGAAGCTCCCGCCCGGTGAGACGCAGGAAGACGTCTTCGAGCGTTGCCGGTCTGGTCACGGTCTGGCCGGGAGGCAGGGCCTGCCTGAAGGACTCCAGTTCGGAAAACGATTCCGCGAATACGAGAAGCCGTCGTCCGAAATCCTCCATGTCGAGTCCCGAGGCCTGCGCCTTGTCCTTCGTCTCCTGGTCGGGTTCGACCAGTTCAAGCACGGCCCGTCCGGCATGGGAGGCGATCAGCTCCGATGGGGTCCCGCGCACCATGTCCCGGCCGTTGTCCATGATGATGAGCTCGTCGCAGAGGGTGGCCGCTTCTTCCATGTAGTGCGTGGTGAGGAGGATGGTGAGCCCGCGGGCGCGCAGCTCGTGCAGTCTGTCCCAAAGCTGGTGTCGGGACTGGGGATCGAGCCCGGTGGTCGGCTCGTCCAGAATGACCAGCTCAGGCTGGTTGACCAGCGAGCGGGCCAGCATAAGCCGCCGGGCCATGCCGCCGGAGAGGTCGCGCACGTCGGCTGACGCCTTGGCTTCCAAGGCGAAGAAATGAAGCAGCTCTCCTGCCCTGCGCTTGGCTTCAGCCCGGGGCAGGGCGAAATACCCTGCAAAGACCAGGATGTTCTGCTCCACGGTGAGGTCCGGGTCCAGGGCGTTGTCCTGCTGGCACACCCCGATGCGGGCCCGGATCTCCCTCCAGCGGGTTTGAACGTCCAGGCCGAACACCCGAAGCTCTCCGCCGGTCTTTGGGGAAAAACCGTAGATCATGCGTATGGTGGATGTCTTGCCCGCCCCGTTTGGCCCAAGCAAACCGTACACCTGGCCACGCGGGACCCGCATGTCCAACCCGTTTACGGCCATGAATTCGCCGAAACTTTTGCGAAGCCCGACAGCTTCGATTACCGCGTCCATCTGCACTTCATACCATGGACCCCGCCCACTTCGCTACAGCTGCAAAGTGCGGGGAGCGAATTGCCGGAAACAGTACGTGCCTAAGCGGCGTCTATCCAGACAGGTGTCACTGAAACCCATTGATGATGGTTACCTGAACCCTGGAGCGAACGAGATGAACCAAGCAGGGAGCTCAACAGCTGTCAGCGAGGGTGGAATTCGTAACTGC
This sequence comes from Desulfovibrio sp., assembly GCA_016208105.1. Taxonomy (NCBI): domain Bacteria; kingdom Pseudomonadati; phylum Thermodesulfobacteriota; class Desulfovibrionia; order Desulfovibrionales; family Desulfovibrionaceae; genus Desulfovibrio; species Desulfovibrio sp. The sequence goes on along the minus strand of JACQYS010000020.1, from coordinate 94,303 downwards.
CAGTCACGGGATCGCGGTGGACGCGGACATTAAGGGATTCAGTCTTTCCGAAAAAGGGAACGCTGGCAGCCAGAAGCACCTTGAAGACCTTGTGCCGGTGGTCCAGGTGGCCGTGGGCGGTGGCAGTGACCTTCCACAGGCTGGCGGGCCCGCGCCCGGCGCGCATCTCCAGGGCGTCCACGGCTTCGATCTCCAGCATGAAGAGATGTTCCAGGGACGTCCCCTGGTGGGGCACCTCCTCGCCGATCAGGCCGAAGCGCAGGTAGACGAACACGTGGCTCAATTCCACGGTCTTTGCTTGTGAAAAACCGTGGCGTTCCAGCTCCCCGGCCAGCGCGGCGCAGTAGCGCCGGAAATCCTGGCTGTCCGGATCGATATCCTTCTGGCCGCGTAGAATGGTGAACTCGGTGGGATCGAGCGAGCCTTGAGCGGAAGCGGCATCAACTCTGGCGTGGTAGACGTCCGGGGCGCATGAGGCACACAGAAGGCCTAGGCAAAGAACCAGCGAAACCCACATGGGGTGGTGCTTTCCAAAGGAAGGATCTCCCTCGTTTCTTGGCATGAGTGATCGTGGCATGGCCTTGTGTTCTTACCGTGTCTTGGTTCTTCAGGAGAAACAAGGCAGTATTTTCATTTCCTCGTCAAGAACGTTGTCTCCAAGTGAACATAGTGCTAACAAAGAACATAGAGACTCCGCCAATTTCAGTCCGTACAGGCAGTAGCCTCTATCCAGGCCTTTCGGCCTTCTAGCAGGCGCGCATATGAACAGACTGAAAGAAATTCTCAAACAAAACCCGGATATCAGAAGCGAATACCTGAAGGTTGCCGAGGGAGGCGTGTATCTCGCCCCCACCATGGTGCAGACCGTTCTCGGGTCCTGCCTTGGAGGAGTTTTCTTCGCGCCTTCAAAAGGAATAGGGGCGATCTTTCACGCGTTTCTGCCCTACAGGGCGGATTACGAGGCCAACGGCGGCAACTCGGTGTACAGATATGTGGATACGGCCATCGAACATGTGGTCGCCCAATTCGCCCGCCTTGGCGTAAAGCCCGCACAGCTGAATGTGAGCCTGGTGGGCGGAGCCAACGGCCTGGTGGACGAACGCGGGGGCGTGGGGCTGAAAAACGTTGACGCGGCGTACCAGACCCTTGAAAAATATCGCCTGCGCACCGCCTTCACCGATGTCGGGGGAGAAAAAGGCCGCAAAGTCATTTTCCTGTCTTCCACGGGCCAGCTTAAAGTGACGAAGCTCAAAGGGCTGGCAGCCAAATAGTCCTCACATCCCCCGCTTGGGCCCCATGACGCGCCAGAGCGGGCACCATGGCCGCCAAGTCCCCATCCCGGCCAGCTTCAAGAGCTATTCCCCAACAAACGAAGGCTGGAAGTACAGAGGAGTCCCGGGAGCCTAATCGTCCTGCGCTCTTGCGTCTTCTATCACGGCCTGCGCGAAGGATTTCTTGTTGATGTAGGTCATGGCGTTTATGAAGGTGGCCGCGCCGTCCAGATCGGACGTGGCGTGGATGTGAACCTGCTTGCCGGAGATATGCTCGTTGTTGATGTATTCGAGAACGTAGTAGATGAGATACTTGGTCTGCGTCTTGAAAATTGCGATGGTAGCGAGGTGGGTTTGGTTCTGCGCTGCCGGTTCCAGGCAATCGTCGGCAGCGTGGTAGAAGCCCAGGAGTTTCCCCCTGAACAGCAGGGAACGGTCCCCGCGGGCCAGCTTGTACTTGCGCTGCTTCCCCAGGTGGGTGGAATTGATGTCATTTTCTCTTAAGGTGCGCAGAAGATAGAACATGGATGCTCCTGCCCGGCCAAGCGGCTCGGGCGGCGGCTTTTCTACCCCGGAGTATGGTCTTAGGCAAGGGCGGAAGGGCTTGCCAACTTTCTGGGTATGGTGAAAAGTACTTATCAGTCAGGGAGCGACCATGAGAGTGAACGCGGTTGAATCCAGAAATGCCGTAACCGGTGAGGACTTGGCCTCCAGGCTGGAGAAGGCCATGTACGAAGCCAATGCTCGCACCGTGAAGGCTGTGGCGGTTGAGCCTGTCGTACCCGCGGTGCGTCTTGCCAAGGCCGGATTCCCTGACGAAACGACTGAGAAAGGCCGGATCGTCAGGACTGTCGTGTGAGTTCATGCTTCCCAGCATCAGCCGGCAAATTGCCCCTTCCCCATCGGACCTTGGCGCTTGGCCAGGCAGGACTGTTGCTCCCGCGACCCTCGGCGTGAATGGCATATGACTACTCCGTGGCTTTTGGCGTTTCTTTGCTGTCTTCTGCCTCTTTGTTCTTCCTGTTCGAGCGGGCAGGACGCTCCGCTCGGGCCGAAAGTGGCCGAATGGGGAGAGGCGGGGCCGGGCGACGTGGTGCGCGTGGTTGAGGCTCAGGGCGTTGTAAGAGCCAGGGACAAGGGGTTCGTTCGGGTCGGCAGCAGGGTCGGAGGGCAGATCCTCAGGATGCACGTCCGGACTGGTGATGTTGTGCGCGCCGGACAGCTGCTTGCCGAGATAGATGACCGCGAGCTTCAGGGAATGCGACGCCAGGCGGTGGCCAAGCTCGAAAGCGCCCAAAATGAGCTGAACCGGGTGAAGCCAATGGGTGACAAACGCCTGGAGGCGGCCGGGGCCTCGCTTACGGCGAATCGCAGCCGCCAAAGCTATGCGGATAAGAATCTCGAGAGAAAGCATGCTTTGAGCGGGGCAGGGCATTTGGCCCAGAACGACCTGGACGCTTCCCGGCGTGACGCTGCCACGGCCGCCCAGACAGTGGCGCAGGACAAGGCCACGCTTGGCCGGATAGCCAAGGATTCGCAACACGATCTGAAGCGATACGAAAAAATGGTCGCAGAGGCCAAGGCTCTGGTAGATCAGGTAGACACCCTCATCTCCATGACCCGCGTTGAAAGCCCCATCGACGGCATTGTCGGGCAGGTGCTTACCCAGGAAGGCGAGCAGGTGGTGGCCGAACTCGAAGCGGTGAAGATTATGACCATCATCGATCCCCGCTTTCTGGACCTGTGGATATTCATAAACGAGGCGGACGCCGCGGGGGTCAGGCCGGGCATGCCGGTCCGGTTTTTTTTGCCGTCAAAAAAAGACCAGGTCATGCCTACCCAGGTCGACCGCATCTCTCCCGCACCAGAAATAGTGGACAAGGTGCTGTATTATCCGGCCATTGCTCCTTTGCCGCCGCAGGCGGCATCCATACTGCGGCCGGAAATGAACGTGCAGTGTTTTGTTCTGGTTGAAGACTTGAAGGGTGTTCTTTCGGTGCCCAATGAGGCGGTGGTCTCCCGAGGGGGGAAGCGCCGGGTTTACGTGGACGACGGGCGGGGCGGTGCCCGGGAGGCCGAACCGGTTTTCGGTCCGCGCGGCTCCCAGCGGACCCAGGTCCTTTCAGGGCTTGATCCCGGCACCAAGGTCGCTGTGAAATTTGCGGGCAAGGAGGCCAAGTAATGCCAGCGAAACGAATCGCTCTTATTTCTGCAGCCATCGGGCTGGCGGCGTTGGCCTTGTATGCTGTGTTCGGAGGACGGTCCAAAGAAGCGGCCGATTCCCAGGAATTCACCCTGGCCGGGGACAAGGCCTATTTTGTTGAGAACAAGCACCTTGGCCATCTCTATATCGTCGAGGGTACCCTGACCAATAACCTTCGTTCCGCCAGGTGCCGGATTAAAATCAAGGCGTCCCTGCTGGACGCGAAGGGGCAAGAGCTGGCACAAGAAGTGGTTGAGGCGGGCCTTACCGCATCCATCTCGGAGTTGAAGTTCTTGGGCTGGGAAGAACTTCTGGCAAAACTGCAACCCCCGGCGCAGTCCCCATGCAAGGCCACTGAAGTCCAAGGCGGCGCGTCCGTCGGATTCATGGCAGTTTTCAGAAAACCTCCTCCCGCAGCGGCGACATACAGACTGACCGCTACGGATGCCCAGACACCGTGAGCTAATTTTCAATGAGGTGACCATGTTCAATTCCGTGGAACACGAGGAAAAACTTGTCGGCCGCAAACTTGCGGACCTTCGCAAGAAGACGCACATCCCCGCGCAGCTTCTGGATTTGGTGGAACAGGTTCTGGACGCCCAGAACAAGGCCAGAGGGGAAGCCCGGCTGCCCGAAACGCCACAGGCTGAACTCGCTTCCCTGGACCACGTGATCCAGGGGGCTTCGTTGCTAGCCAGGGAGAATTTTCGTTACGATGTCCAACAGGCCGCCCGGCTCTTCGTTCAATTCGGAAATCTTCTCTGCGGCATGGGAGGGGCAATGGCCCAGGCTGCCGGGGTGGCTCTGGATGAGGGAGACCCCTTGATGCGCAAGGCTTTTGAAGCCTTCCTCAAAAACGATGAGGCTTTTTTCGAGGGGTTTGGCAAGCGGTTCCCGCAAGCCCCGAAAACATTAAGTTTTCTTGCTCAATCAAGCATGACGCCATCGATAATGGCTCTGGCTGAGAACCTTTCGAAAACGCTCCCCCAGGACAGAACGTGGGAGCAGGGCTCCTGCCCCGTTTGCGGCAGCTTGCCTTTCATATCCGCGCTCACGGGCAAGGAAGGGATCAGGATGAGCTGTTGCTCATTCTGCCGGGCCAGCTACAGAACGTTCAGGCTGCAATGCGCCTATTGCCAGGAACGTGACGCAGCCAAGCTTCCTTTTTTCACGGCCGATGAGGAGCCGGGATACCGGGTGGATGCCTGCCAAAGCTGCAAGGGCTACATCAAAACCACCGATTTTCGCGAGTTCGACCGTCCCAGCCTGCCGGTATTGGACGATCTCGAATCGTTGGCTTTGGACATCCTGGCTGTGAAGCGTAGCTTCATTCGCCCCACGGCGTCGGCCTTGGGCTTTTAAGGCGCTTTGCGTCCATGGAGGAATTCCCGGTCCCAGCAAACGCCTGTTCGGACGAGACTGCGGCCAGGGAGCTGGTGGCTTCCTTGTGCAAAACAGTGGGCGCCACGGGGTGTCCCCGCTGCCGGGGAGAACGAATCTACCGTTTGGGGTCGGGTCGGCTGCGGTGCAAGGCCTGCGGGTACACCTTCCACGAGCTCACCGGGCGCTTCATGGGGATCGGGGGGCTAAGCTGCTCCAAATGGCTTAGCCTCATCAGTCTGTTCGCGGATGAGCGGCCGGTGAAAGAGGCCGCCATACATCTTGGAGTGGCGTACAACACGGTCTACAAGGCCATGGACGCGCTTCGGCAAGCCATTCTGTACCAGGCCATAGACGCTCGGCAGATCAGTCAGGCCCTGAAGGCGAGACGCGCGGGTTCCTGGCCGCCGGTGTTCGGCATAATGCCGCGCCAGGGATGGGTCTTCGTCGACTTGATACCGGATGTGGATGCGACAGATTTGACGCTTTTCAAACTGCATTTTCGTCTGAAAACCTCACGAGTGGGCTCGGTGGTGTACACAGGCCCCATGCGTGGATACCAGGGGCTGGTATGCTGTGGCGGGCCGGATTGGCTGACGCCAGCCCTTAGAACCAAGGATTCTGCCCTGCCCCTTGATGAAGACGGTGGTTTTTGGCCGTACCTGAGGCGCAGGCTGGAGAAGCTCCAGGGAGTGTCCGCTGAGAAATTTCCCCTTTACCTCAAGGAGTTCGAGTACCGCTGGAACCACCAGGGGCACGACATGAAGGGGCTTTTGACACGGCTCGCCGTGGCATTCGTGCCTTCAGGGGAATAATGGATCGTCCGCCGGTTATAAAACGAGCCGAGTGTCAAGCAGGAACAGCTGAGAAAGAAAAAAAACGGCCCCCGCCAGGACGATGGGGGCCGTTTTGATTTTCGTTCGGTAAGGGGGTTACCAGCGCGCGGGACGTTTTTCGCGGGGACGGGCCTCGTTGACCTTCATGGTGCGTCCGCCGAAGTCGGCACCATTGAGGGCCTCGATGGCCTCCTTCACACCATCCCCTTCCATCTCCACGAATCCGAAGCCGCGGGGACGGCCGGTCTCACGGTCGTTGATGAGCTTCACGGAGTTGACCTGTCCGTGGGCCTCAAACATCTGGCGCACTTGGTCTTCGGAGGCGCTGAAAGGCAGATTCCCGACGTAGATGTTCGTCACCATACTCAAAAATGCTCCTGCAAGAGGTTACCATAATCGGCCTGGCACCCTGCCCGGCCGTTTCATCCAGCAAGGCCTCGCATAGGAAATCCGGTCTACGCGCCCCGTGAAAGGGAAACCGCTTGGTCGGGCCTGTCCCCCGCAATAAGCGAAGCCCGATGAGCGATCTCACGTAAAAGCGGCGGTAGCTGGATTTGAATAGTGCGTCAATATTAAATTTGGAGATTCATGGATATTGACGAATTCGTCAGGGGCTTTTCGCAAGCAGCGCGCGCAGTCCGTCCTCTTCGTTCTCGTACAAGGTGGCCGCATTGGTGAGCCCGGCTGCCTCGAACACGCGGCGGAAGTTCTCGGGTTTGCACGCTATGGCCACGGGCTGACCCAGTGCGGCCTGGTCGCGGATGATAGCGGTGAGGCTTTCAATGCCGGCACCATTAATGGAGGCGCACTCGGAAACGGTGATCAATAGTCCGGCCCGGTCCTTGGCGGAAGCCAGCTCGTCGGCAAGCGAGTCCATTGCCGTGGAAAGATTGCCGGCAATGTCCAGAACGCTTACGCCGTCGGTTTCACGCAGAACGGCTGGAGGATTAGAATGTTCCCTGCGGGCGATACGCCCCTCGGCGCGACGCAGGGCATTGGCCAGGGCTTCCTGGGAGATGGGTTTGTCTATGAAATCCGCGGCCTTGAGATTGAGAGCTTCCAGAGCCAGCTCCACGTCTCCATGCCCGGTGATGACGATAACCTCGGTGGTGGGGCGGGTGAGCTTTATGCGCGAAAGCACCTCCATGCCGTCCATGCCGGGCATCTTGATGTCCGTGAGGACGATGGGGAAATCGCCCAGTCCGAATATCTCCAAGCCGCGTTCGCCTGAATCCGCGGCCACGGGGTTATAGCCCATGGCCTGCAGCAAGAGCTCGAACATGGCCAGGGTTGGCCTTTCATCGTCGATGACCAAAACGTCCATAGTGGAGCCTCACACGGTGGCGGGGTGGAAAAGCAGCTTGAAGGTGGTTCCTTCGCCGACTTCGCTCCCAACCTGGATGTCGCCGCCATAATCCTTGACGATGCCGTAAGAGATGGCAAGCCCCAAACCCATGCCTTCCCCAGTGCGTTTCGTCGTGAAGAAGGGTTCGAATATCTTTAGCAGATCATCGGGTGGTATGCCGCATCCGGTGTCAGACACGCTCACCGCGACCAAACCGTCTTCCATGAAAGACCGGATGACGATCTCGCCACCGCCACTTGAAGATGACTGTATGGCATCTCGGGCATTGACCACAAGATTGAAAAACACCTGTTCCAGACGGTTGGAGTGTGCCAGCACCTTCGGCAGATTCTCTCGCAACTCCAGGTCCACATGAATATTCTCGAGAGCCAGCTGTTTGCCGATGATGGTGAACACCCCCTGAATAGGGATGTTGATATCCACCTCGTCCGCAATGAGATCTGATTTGCGGCCGAACTCGCGCAGGTGGGTGATGATGCCGGCTGCCCGGTCCACCTGGGCGCTTATTTCATCGGCTACCTGCTTGAAGCGCTCCGGGGATATGTCGATTCCGTTTTGAGCGGCCAACTTCAAAAAGTCGCTGCCGAGCTTGATGGCGTTGAGCGGCTGGTTGAGTTCGTGGGCCATGCCCGCGCTCATCTCGCCCAGGGTTTTCATCTTGCTGGCCTGGATGAGCTGGGCGTCCTTTTCCACAAGCCCGGTCACGTCCGTGGCGGAGAAGATGACCACCTCTTTGCCGCGGTAATGGGCCATTGTGGCGTGGATGTTCACGAAAATGCCGTACCCTCCCCGGGTGATGTGGCCGACTTTGGTATAGAGCACATGGTCGCCCGCGCCGCCCTCCGTGAGGAACCGCTGCACCCCCGCTGAGCTGCCTTCGGGTTCGATGTCCGAGAGGGTCATGCCGGCGAATTCCCGTTTGGAATAGCCGTAGAGTTCCGAGGCGCGCGGGTTGGCGTCCAGAAACCGCATGGATGAGACATCGAGCACCAGGAACGGGTCGGGGTTGGCGTCGAACAGGGGCCGGTAGCGCTCTTCGGATTCCCGCAGGCGATGCCGGTAGAGCTTGATGGACCAGACCATGTTGGCGAAGGCGTCCGCCAGCTGGACCACCTCGTCCCCGGAGCGCTCCCGGTAGAATTTGCAGGGGTTGCAGGTGCGCGGCTGGCGCTTGCGGTTCCTACCCAATTCATCCAGGTGCCAGCAGGGCAGGTCGTTGTCGTTGTAGGCTGGGCATTCGCTGGCGTCCCAGGACGGCCCGCCCAGGTCCAGCGGCTGGTCAAGCCTGCCTCGGCTGATGGATTCTGCGGCCTTGGTCAGCTTCGATAGCGGGTCGACCACATATCCTGACAGTCCGAGTGCAATGAGAAAGATGATAACGATGACCAGGGAGATGAATCCGAGAAAAGTCAGCCTCAGCTTGCCCACCAGGCTGTCTATGTGGCTCTGCCTGAGCCCCACGTGAACCCGGCCCAGGGTGTAAATGCCTTCCTGGATGGGAACAGAAATGTCCACGGCCTCGCTTCCTTCGAAACTGCCCGGGCGGGTGACCAGTTCCTGGCTGTCCGCTGGGGTTACCGTATCCAGGAGTTCCTTGGGAAAGGGGCGAATGAATGTGTGCGCCAGGAGCTTGCCTTCGTTGTCGGTCAGAAAGATGTAGGCCACAAGAGCCTTGCGTTCCCCCAATTGGGCGGCGTCGAAAAGAAGGGCCACCAGCCCGGCCTGGTCCTTGTCCAGGATGTAGCCGCCACCGCGCTCGGCAATGGACTGGGCGATGGCCAAACCGCGCAGTTCGAGTTCCCGGCTCAGGCTGTTCACCAGGATTCCCCGGGCCAGCAGGGCGATTACTCCGCTAATGAGCAGCACCACGCCAACAGTCGCCAAGAATATCTTGTTGCGGAGGCTTAATTTGCGGACGCGGTTGAGCATGATGGCTTAACGAGGGCGGATGGGAAAAATCCAGCTTCGAGCCCTTGGGGGGGCTATGGCGGCGAGTGGGCCTGTCACGGGCAGTTCCGGTTGGCGAAGGGGTCGGACCAATCCGTGACCAGGACGAATCGGCCCGACTCGAGCTTGGTGAAATAGACCCTCTCGAGTCCCTGATGGTCACCGGGTGCGTAGCCCAGGGTGTTGGCCAGGCCCAGTGAGAAGTCCCGGATGGATTCCACTGCTTCGATGAAACGTTCGCGGTCGAGCTGCGGTCCGGCCCGTTTGAGCCCCTCCACCAGAACCTTGGCGTTGATGAACCCTTCCAGACCCACGGCCGTGGGCGGGTGCCCTGGAGCGGATTGGCGGAGCAGGTCGTCGTATTCCCGAACCCCCCAGAGCAGGGCCTGGGTTTCCGGAAGGTCAGGCGGGGGCATCACCTGGGAAACGAGCACGCGGGCTTTCTCATCGGGCCCCAGAGCCTTGGCGATTTCTTCGGCTCCCACAAAGGAAACGGCGTAGAAGATCAGGTCCGGGTCCTTCTCCATGGCCAATTTGATGAATTTGGCCGAGGGAGCCGAAGTGCCGATGATGACCACGGCCTGGGCTCCTCCTTCGAGAATCTTGGCTAAGCCTTCTTCCACGTCCATGGTTCCCCTGGCGTAGGACCCTCTGGCCACTGGCGCCAGGCCATAGCTGCGAAGGGCCAGCTCGGTTCCCTTGAGTCCGTCGAAACCGTAGGCGTCGAACTGGTAGAAAACGCCGATGCGCTTGGTCCCAAGGTCATCGACAAAGTGCTTCACCGCGGAAGAGGTCTCTTGGTAGTAGGAAGGCCGGACGTTTATCACGTAGCGCTGGAAAGGCTCGCGCAGATCGTACGCACCGGTGAAGGCCCCGACCAGCGGAACCTTGGCATCCACGAGCATGGGCAGAATCTTGGTGGTCGTGGGCGTGCCCACGTAGCAGGACAGGGCGAAAACCTGATCCTCGACGACAAGCTGTTGGGTATTGGCCACGCAACGGGGCGGATCGTATCCGTCGTCTCGGGTGATGAGCCTGATTTTTCGGCCGTGGACTCCACCTTGGGCATTCACAAAGTCCAAATAAGCCACTGCCCCGCGCAGGGTCTCCTGACCGAGGTAGGATGCGTGGCCCGAGAGGGGCAGGCTGGCCCCTATGCGTATTTCGTCCTGGGTCACGCCCATGCGCTCCGCAAGCTGAGGAGGAGGGGGAGGCGATTCGCAGGAAACCAGCGAGACCAAAAGTATTATGAGCGCGGCTTTGATCATTTGAGCCTTGCAAGCGCCTCGGCAATCTGGCCGAGGTCGGGCCGGGAGTTTATGTCGTGCACGTCAATATAGCTGATGACCCCTTTCTTATCGATAATAAAGATGGCCCGTTCCGTTATGCCATCCGAGCGCAGGATGCCGAGCTTCTTGGCCAGGGCCCCGTGGGGCCAGAAATCCGAAGCTACCGGGAACCACACTCCACCCATCTCGACCACCCAGGCGTTCAAGGACGGAAGATTGTCGCAGCTTATGCCGATGAGTACCGCCTCATTGGATTCGAAGACACTTTTGGCCAGGTTGTAGCCGGGCCATTGCCCTGAGCAGACAGGGGTCCATGCCGCGGGAATAAAGGAAAGGACAACGTTTTTCACGCCCAGGTACTGAGACAGAGCAACCCTCTTTCCGTCGATTCCGGGAAGATCGAAGAGAGGAGCCTTGTCACCCACTTTGACCGCAAGCTGGCTGTCCGTAGGTTTTTGCTGGCCCGATTGCCACATGAGCTCGGGCGGGATTCGTGATTGGGCGTATGCATGCTGGCACAAGGAAAGGACAAAAACAAAAGCCGTGAAGGCTCGGGCTGTCATGTCACTTCCCCTTGGCCATGCCGGTCTTTTCGAGCACGCGGTCCAGGAAAGACCCTGGTGAGGCCACGCAGCCGAGTTGCTCGTCCACGATGATGAATTCAGAGCCTCGGCGTTTGAGAATGTAGTAATAGGGGGTTCCGACCTGGCCCAGGGCCTTGTAGGCCTCGAAGTCCTGGTCCGGGAAGAGGGGGAAGCCCAGTCCGAACTTCTCTCGGTAGATGTTGACCTCAAAGGGCGAGTTTCCAGCGCCGAGGCCGACCAGCTTGACCTTGTCCGCAAGTCCCTTCTGCCCGATGAGCTTGTGCATCTTGTCAAGCTCGGTCCCTTCCTTCTGGCAGAAGGGGCAGTACATGGAAAACACCACCAGGATGATGGCTTCGGTTTTCAGCTGGCTAAAACGGATGGTTTTATCCGCGGCGTCAACTCCAAGGTCTTTCGCCTCCGTTGCTGAAAGCGGCCCCTTGAAGGCGATGTCCGGGAAAGCCTGACCAATGGGCAGGGGCTTCATGGCGGGAGAATCCGAGGCATTAGCGGCCAGGGATTGAACCGGTGTAAAACCAAGCAACAGGCCAAGTACAAGGGCTGCCAAAAAATTCATGGTTTCCCTCAAATGGTAGGTTGTCGAAGCATAGACGAAAACGCTCACGGTATCCACCTCCAAAAGAGAGCACAGAGTGAAGAGCTCTTGAAATGTGGTGCCCGGACCAAAAAAGTGCGGCGGACCGGTTCCTGCCGCTTCCCGAAGTGGGAGGTCCAGTCCCGTCGGGAAACGGCCGGCAATCCCGGCCCGCCGCATCTGCTAAGGAAACCCGTCCTGCCTACGAGTGGGGGGTCGAAGACCCGGCCGCCCCCAAGGCGGCCGGGTCCAGGCGACGGTTTCCGCTAACCCCTGGCTTGGCGCAAGGGGTTCAGCAGTTTGTCCAAAGCGGCGAAGCGGGTGAACGTGTCGGGCCCGTCCGCGTCCGACATGAGGGTCTTGTGATAGAGGTTGGGCGCGTGTTCGGTCAAAAACACCACCCGCACCTGTTCATAGTCCACCAGTACGGCTTTGGGTTTGGTTTTCTTGAGCTCTTCAAGACGCTTCTTGCCCATTGCCAGCATCTCGTCGCGCTCACCGAAGTTCATGGCTCCGGTGGGACAGGTCTTGACGCAGGCGGGCAGGAACCCGGCCGTGACACGGTCGTTGCACATGTCGCACTTGCTTATGACCTTGGTCTTGGGATCCTGCCTGGGGATGTCGTAGGGGCAGGCGCCTTTGACCACGTCAAAGGGCAGACCTTTGGTCTTCTCGGTGAAGAGAACAGCGCCGGTGGTCTTGTCCTGGGTGATGGCGTCCTTGATCACGCCGTCGCCAGCGTCCTTGCACGGCGGGTCCACGCAGTGGCGGCACTGGTCGGGCAGGAAGAGCCATTTGAAGTCGCTGGCGTCTCCCACTTCCTTCATGCGCACCACCTTGAGGGTCACAAAGGACAGGTCCGGCGGGTTCTGGTGGGAACCCGTGTTTTTGGTTTGCTCCGCGGGGAGCTGCTTCCACTGCTTGCACGCGACTTGGCAACCGCGGCAGGCAGTGCACCTGGAGAGGTCGACGAAGAAGGTCTTACCTGGCATGTTCGTTTACCTCCCTAGGCCTTTTTGATGTTGACCATGAAGGCCTTGGTTTCCGGGATACCCGTGTTCGGGTCGCCGACAGACGGGGTGAGCAGGTTGGCGGAGTCTCCGCCGTCCTTGGGATAGACCCAGCCGTAGTGCCAGGGGATGCCCACCATGTGAACGGTCTGTCCCATGACCTGCATGGGCTTGATGCGTTCGGTGACGATGGCGATGGCCCACAGGGAACCGCGGACGCTCTCCACGATGCACTTGTCGCCGGCCTTGATGCCACGGAGCTGCGCCAGTTCGGGGGAGAGCTCCACGAACATCTGGGGCTCGCACTCGAGCAGCCAGGGTGTCCAGCGGGTCATGACGCCGGTCTGCCAGTGTTCGGTGACCCGGTAGGTGGAGCACACGAACGGGAAGCGCGGGTCGCACACGGCCCGGGTCTCGGTCGGTCCCTGGAAAACCAGCGCCGTGGGGTTGTGCAGCACCTTGGAGAACGGATGTTCGGTGATCGGGCATTCCAGGGGCTCGTAGTATTCGGGCAGCGGTCCGTCGTTGCGGCCGGGGCCGAATATCTGGGCGAAGCCCTCAGTGGTCATGATGAAGGGGTTCTTGCCCTTCTCGTCGGCCATGGGGGCCCACGGACCGTCAGGCACGTCGCCCACCCACTTGCCGTCCACCCATTCGATGACAGGCTTGCTGGGCTGGTAGGGCTTGCCCTGCGGGTCGACCGAAGCGCGGTTGTAGATGATGCGGCGGTTCACCGGCCAGGCCCAGGTCCAGCCAGGATACAGGCCGATTTTCTCCTGCATGGGGGTCTGGGTCTTGTCGCGCCGCGCGGACATGTTCTTGTCAGTGTAGGAACCGCAGTAGATCCAGTTGCCGGAGCAGGTGGAACCGTCGTCCTGCAGCAGGCCGAAGGCGGGCACGGGGTCGCCGGCCTTGTAGGTCTTGTCCCCGATGGTCTTGTCCGTCATGAACCAGCCGTTGATGAGCTTGGCCACCTTATGCGGGTCGAAGACGTGGTTGGTGGCGATGTCCCAGTTCAGGTTCAGGATCGGGTCAGGGAACACGGCCTTCTTGTCTTTCTGGTAGAGCTTCTGGATTTTGTCGAAAAGCTCGTAGATCAGGTCGCCGTCGGGCTTGGTTCCGCCCAAGGGCGCGGGCCCGGGGTAGCGCCACTGCATCCAGCGTCCGGAGTTGGAGATGGAGCCTTCCTTTTCAATGGACACGCAGCAGGGCAGGAAGAAGACCTCGGTCTTCACCTTCTTGGGGTCCATGCCCGGGCCCTTCCAGAAGGAGGCGGTCTCGGTGTCGAAGATGTTCACCGTGACCATCCAGTCCAGCTTGGCCATGGCCTGGCGGGCCTTGCCGCAGTTGGCCGTGGAGGCGGCCGGGTTCTGGCCCCAGGCGAAGAAGCCCTTGAACGCGCCCTTGTACATCTCGTCGAACAGGCTAAGCCACGAGTAGTCCTTGCCGTCCTCGCACTTGGGGAGCCACTTGTAGGAATCTTCCGGCTTCTGCTTGGGGTAGATGGCCTTCAGGTAGCTGGCCAGGTACTTGGGCCGGTTGCCCCACCAGTTGGCGGACTTGGGATCCTTGGTCTTGGGGGTGAACTTCTCGTTGTAGGCTTTGAGGTCCACAACGGAGGCCGAGGGTGTGGGGTTGTAGCCGGGCAGGATGTGGAACAACAGGCCCTGGTCCGTGGAACCCTGGACGTTGGCTTCGCCGCGCAGGGCGTTGATGCCGCCGCCGGCCGTGCCGATGTTGCCCAAAAGGAGCTGCACGATGGACATGGCCCGGATGTTCTGCACGCCAACGGTGTGCTGGGTCTGGCCCATGGCGTAGAGCACCGTGCCAGTCTTGTCCGGGGCGCCGGTGGCTCCGAACATCTTGTAGACTTCTTCCAGCTTGGCCACGGGGCAGCCGGTGATCTTGGACACGTTGTCCAAGGTGTAGCGCTCGTAGTGCTTCTTCATGATCTGGAAGACGCACTTGGGATCCTGCAGGGTGGGATCCTTCTTGATCATGCCCGCGTCGTCCCTGGCGAAGGACCAGGAAGACTTGTCATAGGCCTTTTTCCCCGCGTCGAAGCCGGAGAACATGCCGTCCTTGAATTCATACTTGTCGCCCAGGATGAAGGACGCGTTGGTGTAGTTCACCACGTAGTCCTTGAACATCATGTTGTTGGCGACAATGTAGTTGATGAAGCCGCCGAAGAAACCGATGTCCGACCCCGAGCGGATCGGTGCGTACAAGTCGGCCTTCTGGGCGGATTTGGTGAACCTGGGGTCAACGACGATGAGCTTGCCGCCAGCGTCCTTGGCCCGCATGATCCACTTGAAGGATATGGGATGGTTTTCGGCAGGATTGGAGCCGATTACTAACACCGCATCACTGTTCTTGATGTCGATCCAGTGATTCGTCATCGCGCCGCGCCCGAACGACTCTGCCAGAGCCGCTACAGTTGCGCTGTGTCAGATACGGGCCTGATGTTCGATGTATGTTAGTCCCAGGGCTCTGAGCATCTGCTGGTATATCCAGCATTCTTCGTTGTCCATGGCGGCCGAGCCCACGGAGGCGATGGTCTCCAGGCGGTTGACTTCCTGGCCCTTGGCGTTCTTGGCCGTGAAGGATGCGTCGCGCACCTTCTTGACCCTGGCCGCGATCTGGTCGAGGGCCCAGTCGTAGGTTTTTACCTGCCACTTGTCCGAGTTGGGGGCGCGGTAGAGAACCTTGGTGATGCGCTTGTCGTTCTCGGTGAGCTGCCAGATGGAAGCGCCCTTGGGACAGAGGGACCCTTCGTTGATGGGATGGTCGGGATCGCCTTCCACGTTCACGGCGCGGCCTTTGCCGCCCTGGGCCGTGGAAACGATCAGGCCGCAGCCCACGGAACAGTAACAGCACACCGAGGTGGTCTGTTTGCTTCCGTTGAGCTTGGCCAGTTCGGCAGCCGCGTGGACCGTTGTCAGGTCCAGACCCAGGCCGCCGAAGGCCGTGACCGCCGCCGTGGCCGCGGTCAGTTTAAGAAAATCTCGCCTTTCGAGTGACATATGCCTCCTCCTGCCAGAGGTTGCCTCAGCCTGCCCGTGTCTGGCGGCCAAGGGTTACCAGAAGCTCAAACCCCCAAAGACGCGCGGGGAAAGGGGCGGACCGAAGCGCTACTCGCACCGGGGGCCTCGTCAGACTCCGGTTCAGACGCGCGGCGCGAAACAATGCCGCATCCATGGGCAACCCCAGGCCACAAAAGGCCGGAAGGGTTCTCGCTCCCATGTCTGAGCATGGTTTCTCCACCCCTTTTTTCCACATAAAGCATAGGTACATTTGCACACTGTTTTCGTCAAAAACAAGCACCTTCCTTTTGATTTGACACAAATTCCGAAAAGAGTTGTGTGAGAGTGAATGCGCTGTGAACAGCATGCGCCAACAAGAGGGGACAGAGGCTTTGTTGGCGGAAGAGCTTGTGCGCCAGACGAAGATCAGGCTAAGAAAGCGTAACTCCTTGGCGGAGTTGACGGAGATTCTTCTTAAGCCGCTGCTGACCTTTTTGCCGCCTGCTGGCTCGCGAGGCTTCATGACTTCCGAAAACAAGGCTCCATTCTACACGTCGCTTCTTTTTCAGGTTTCCGTGGGCATTGCCGCGGGAATCGCCCTGGCCTTTCTTGCGCCCGCCTTCGCCAAGGATCTTAAACCCCTGGGGACGGGCTTCATCAAGTTCATCCGGATGATGATTGCGCCGATCATCTTCGGAACAGTGGTGGTGGGCATCGCCAAGATGGGCGACATGAAGAAGGTCGGACGGGTGGGGCTGAGGGCGCTTATCTATTTCGAAGCAGTCACTGTGCTGGCTTTGATCATCGGGTTGGTCATGGTCCATGTGCTCCAGCCGGGCGCAGGGGTGAACGCCGATCCTGCCAAGCTGGACGTTTCGGGACTAAGCCAGTTCACCGAGGGCGCAAAGCACCTGAGCACAGTGGATTTCATATTGAACATCATTCCCAGCACCGTTGTCGACGCCTTCGCCAAGGGAGAGATTCTGCAGGTGTTGCTGTTCTCGTGCATTTTCGGATTCGGCTTGGCCAGCATGGGAGAGAAGGGGAAGGGGGTCTTGAGCTTCATCGAGGAATTCAACCACTGCATGTTTCTGGGTATAGGCTACATCATGCGGCTGGCTCCGGTCGGCGCCATGGGGGCCATGGCCTTCGCCGTGGCCAGTTTCGGGTCCGGGACCCTTGAATCCTTGTTCAAGCTGTTGGTCGGAGTGTACGGCACGGCCCTGCTCTTTGTTGTCCTAGTGTTGGGGAGCATCTGCAAAATGGCCGGCTTCAGCTTGTGGAAGCTGTTGCGCTACATCAAGGAAGAGGTGTTCATCGTCCTGGGGACCTCTTCTTCGGAAACTGTGCTCCCCAGGCTTCTGGTCAAGCTGGAAAACGCGGGATGCGCCAAATCCGTCGTCGGTCTTGTGGTGCCCACGGGCTATACCTTCAACCTGGACGGGACTTCGATTTACCTGACCATGGCCGCGATATTCATCGCCCAGGCCACGAACACCCCTCTGACATGGGGGCAGGAGGCCGCCATTCTGGGCATCCTGCTGCTCACTTCCAAGGGGGCGGCCGCTGTGGCCGGTGGCGGTTTCATCTGCCTGGCAGCAACGCTGTCCACCGTGCCCACCCTGCCCATAGCCGGTCTCTCCCTTCTTCTGGGCGTGGACTGGTTCATGGCCATCTGCCGGGCCCTGACCAACATGATAGGCAACAGCGTGGCTTGCATCGTTGTGGCCAAGTCGGAAAACGCCCTGGATGCCGAGCGTTTGAAAGCGGTGCTGGACGGCGCGAATCGGTAGAGGTTTCGCGCTGCTGGCAGGGGGGCACGAAAAAGCTCCCGCCGGACTTGGTCCGGCGGGAGCTTCGCGTTGAGGGGTGCTTAACCTGTCTAGAACAAATCCGCAGGAGAAACGCAGGCGATGTTGAAGGCCTCGCCCACTGCTTTGTAAGTGAGCAGGCCGTTGTGGGTGTTGAGCCCCAGCAAGAGCCCCTTGTCTTCCTTGAGTGCGTCCAAGCCCTTGGCGGCCAGCTTCATGGCGTACGGCAGGGTCTGGTTGGTGAGGGCGAAGGTGGAGGTGCGGGGCACGGCTCCTGGCATGTTGGCCACGCCATAGTGCACCACGCCGTCGATAACGTAGGTGGGGTCTTTGTGGGTGGTGGGCTTTATGGTTTCCACGCAGCCGCCCTGGTCCACGGACACGTCCACGATGACCGAGCCTTCCTTCATGACCTTGAGCATCTCTCGGGTGACCAGCTTGGGGGCTTTGGCGCCCACGATCAGCACTCCGCCGATGACCAAGTCGGCGTGGGCCACGGCTTCCCAGATGTTGGGTTCGGTGGAGGTGATGGTGATGAGCCGGCCGCCGAACACGTCGTCCAGATACTGCAGCCGCTTATGGGAGACGTCCAGCATGGTCACCTGCGCGCCCAGGCCCAGCGCCATCTTGGCCGCGTTGGTGCCCACCACTCCGCCGCCCAGGACCACCACGTTTCCGGGGGCCACTCCGGGCACGCCGCCAAGCAGCACGCCGCGTCCTCCCTGGTATTTCTCCAGGTAGTGCGCGCCGACCTGGGTGGCCATGCGTCCGGCAACTTCGGACATGGGGGTCAGCAGGGGAAGGCTGCCGTCGGGCAGTTGGACCGTCTCGTAGGCGATGCCGGTGCATTTCGAGGCCAGGAGCGCCTTAGTAAGTTCCTCGGCAGCGGCCAGGTGCAGATAGGTGAAGAGCAGCAGGTCGGGGCGAAGGTATTGGTACTCGGAGGCAATGGGCTCCTTGACCTTTATGACCATCTTCGCGCCCCAGGCCTTGTCGGCGCTGACAAGCTCGGCACCGGCCTTCACGTATTCGTCGTTGGTGAGCCCGGACCCCAGACCCGCGCCGTCCTCCACAAGAACCTTGTGGCCGGCCCGCACCAGAGATGCCACGCCGCCGGGGGTCATGGCCACCCGGTTTTCCTGAGGTTTGATTTCCTTGGGAATGCCGATGATCATGGAATTCTATCCTTGTTGAAGTTGCTGCCGCGACTAGCCCATGTTCCGCTAAGAGGAATAATGTTTCAATTAAAGAAACAGCGAGTCCGTCTTTGCTGAGAAGGAAATCGCTCAATGCAACGAGGATGTCAATATATGCAAAAAAGGAAATCGCACACCGACCAGAAAAATTCGGGATTGTTTCCGGTGGATCCAGTGAGGGAGGCAGAGTTAGGGGAGAAGGTCAAGAAACGCTGTGGCAGCTGTCAGGACATGTCCGTTGGTGAAGTCTTTGGAACTGGTGATGGTTGCGGACGCGGAAGAACGCATGGCCTCGATGAAGGCGGATGAGGACAAGCCATGGCTAACACGCAGGGACTCTTCGACATCCTTGCACAGGTAGTGGGTGCACCTGGGGGATTTGAAAAGGCGCAGGGTGCATCCTGATGTGGAAAGGCAGCTGCAGTAGGCGTTTCTCAGGGTCTTCCCGTTCTTGATCGAGTGGTTGTGCTCGGTTCGTTGCATGCCGGAAATAACGTGCGAGAGCTGGAGTGCGGTTGCGCTGGGCTGTGAAACCATCAGGTCAGCCGGGGACAGGATGACGAAATGGTCCGCATTGCAGCAGCCCACAGGCGGGCGCATGCAGGAACCGGCGCACATGCCTCTCACGGACGATTCCTGGATGGAGTCCATTTGGCGTGTGTACAGCGAGTAGGCGATGGCCAATCGTCTGCCCGTGTCGTTCACTTGGGCCAAATGGCCGCTAAGAAGCTCTATCTGGGAACAGACAGTCTGGGCGGTGAGAAACGGATAGGGGAGATCCGCCAGGGCGAGAAGGTCCGAATCCACATGTCTGGAGTTCGCCTGGGTGAGGGCATCGAGCCAGTGGTCAATCGGCATTGCGCCTCGGCACGTGAATGCCCAAGGCGCAGGGTGGTGTGGTGTGGACCATGGCTGTGTTTAATCCCTCTTTTTTTTCGATGACCGGGAAGATTTGGAAACGGCCTGGGTATCCGCTTCGGCGCGGGCGAAGCCGTATTCGAGCAGACGCGCGGTCTCCACTTCCCGGATGATCGGATTCCTGGCGCCGAGCACCACCGCGATCAGGCGAGTGTTGCCGCGTTTGGCCGTGGCCGAGATGTTGTAGCCGGAAGCGCACACGAACCCGGTTTTGAGGCCGTCCACCCCTTCATAGCGGCCAAGAAGTGAATTGGCATTGCGGTGGGTGACGCCGTGGTATGTGTGGCTGGTCATGGAGTGGATGGCCAGGGACTCGGGGAATCGCTTGAGATAGCTTGCGGAAAGTTTGGCCAGGTCCCGGGCTGTGGACACATGGCCGGTTGCGGGCAGGCCATTGGGGTTCTTGAACACGCTGCGGGTCATGCCGATGCTTTGGGCTTTGGCGTTCATCTGGGCCACGAATCTGCGGGAATCCCCCTTGCCCAGGTATTCGGCCACGGCAACGCAGGCGTTGTTGGCTGAAACTACGCTTATGCCCTTGATGATCTCGGACAAAGGGACCTTCTCGCCCTTATACAGGCTCATGGTGGAGCCTCCGGTGCGGATGGCCAGGGCGCTCACCGGTATGGGAGTACTCTCCTTGATCTTGCCTTGGGCCAGCGCCTCGCGCACCACGTAGAGCGTAAGGACCTTGGTTACGGATGCGGGAGGAATGCGCTCGTCTGGATCCTGGGAGAAATAGACCTTGCCGGTGTTCATGTTCATCAGGAAAGCGGCTTTGACATTCAACTGCATGCCGCTGGGATCGCTGGAGACCGGAACTGTGTGTTTCTGTGAACGGGCGTGTTTTTTCTTTTTTCCCTGTGATTGGGAGCTTTTGGCGGATGTGTTTTTTGATTTTGAAGGCTTTGATGCGGTCTGGCTCTTTTTCTGTTCCTTAGTGGATGCGGCGTATACGGATGCTGGACTCCAAGATAAAGCAAGCAACATGGCCAAAACCAGACACAAGAGTCCTGGGAATCGGCCTTTCCAGTCGAAGGACACCCTCATGCGGCGTACTCTTACGTTTATCGAGGCATGAGGTCAACGAGGATCAGAGAACTCGGAGCACGCAAAACCAGACGAAACCAAACGTGAGAAGAATCAGGCAAGGGGGGGCGGTGAGGCGCCAGAAGCGGGGAAGGTTCACGCTGAAGTACTGGCAGCACATGATGAAGCAAATATGGAGCGGCGACGCCATAACCCCCGCGAATCCGGAGATGAGAGCCAGGGCGGCCCAGGCCATGGCCTGGTGCTGCAAACCGAGCTGGTCCAGAAGGCCAAGCATCAGCGGGAATGATGCTCCCACAAAGGCCATGGTTATGCCGGCAACCATGCCCACCAGCGCGGGCACGAATACTGCGGCGCAAAAAAGGGCAGCCCCGCCGCCCAACTTCACCATCTCGCGGACCACTCCGGCCTGGTCCATGACCGCGTTGAAGGCGAAGATGGCGGCAACAATGAGGAGAGTCTGGCGAAGCTCCTTCTGCATGAGGCTTTGCCAGAGAAAGGATATTCCGGCCTTGTTCTGGATGAACACGCAGGCAATGGCGGCCACGAGTGCGGCCATGATTCCCATCTCGAAGGACATGCCCGGCAAGAGCGAGGACACGGCTGTTTCAAGCCCGAATGATCCCACAATGGCGATCATGAGCGGCAGGCCGAGCCGCAGAACGAGACGGACATCCCTTACGGGCGGTGCGGAAGCCGTAGCGTCCAGGGCGCGCAGTTGGGGGCCCATGGGACGCAGGATGAACCACCAGCCAAGCAAAGCGAAGAAGATGGCCCCTGGCCCGGTGCTCAGGATCACGGTGGAGAGGGGCACGTTCAGAAGCCCGGCGGCCATTATGATGCCTGGATACAGGGGCCAGGCCAGCTCCCACACGTGGCGGAACCAGTAGTTCACCATGGAGAGCTCCTCGTCCGAAAGCCCCAGGGGCTGGCCGGTCTGGCGCACCATGGGGGCGGAAAAGGCCGCACCTCCGGGCATGGGCAGAAGCCCTATGAGCACGGGGAAGAAGATGAGCCTCAGCCGGCGGCTGGGCAGGAAGCCGGCCAGGGCGTCCATGAGCTTGATGGACTGGCTGGTGCGTTCGAGCACGTGCGAAAGCATGAGGACAAACACCACGATAAGGGCCAGCGAGATGCAGTCCCAGGTGAGGGCGGCGTCGATTGCGGCATGCAGCCATGTCATCGGCCCCATTCCAAAGAGCAGGGCCAGGACGAGGCCGCCGGCCAGAATGGACGGGCCGATGCCGAACCGGAGCCGGATGCCGGTCAGCATGCAGGCAAAGACCAGCAGGACTTTGCACAGAGCCCAAATACCGTCCCACATCATAACGGGTGAGTCTCTTCTCCGGTTCGTTCGTTTGCGTTCGCGCAAGCAACCAGGACGTCAGCGCGAGAGATGTCCCCGTTTACCTCGGCTGATGTCAGGGCTTGGGCGGCCCGGCCAGGATCATCTCGGCCAGGGTCATGTCCACCTTGGGCACCTGATTGCGCCGGCTGCCCAGAAATTCCATCTCCAGCTGTGCAAGTTCACGATACAGGGGGGTGCGGTCCACCCGCTCGTATTCCCGCCCGGCGACAAGCTCCATGGCCTTCGGGCAACCCGGGAACTGCTTGAGCCCCGCCCGGGAGAGCAGAATGTTCGGCACTCCGTACATGCGGCAGATCATCATGCGGTGTTCGTACAGGCCGCATTTGCCGTCCTCGTTCACCGGGCACATCACCCTGGGTATCTCTCCCCTGGCCAGGGCTTCCCTGGTTCTGTCGACGTTCTCGCGGGAACGCTCCACATATTCGGTCCGTTTGTCTTCGGGCAAGGCGTTCATACCTTCCCAAAGGTAGTACCACTCGATGTGCGTGTGGTGCTGGAAATAACTGACGCAGCAGTTTTGCTGGCACCCCTCGCAGGTGAAGCCTTCCGGAACGGCTTTGGAATAGGCCTGGCCCATCTTCTCATACAGGGAGGCCAGGCGGCGGGTAAGGGTGCGTTTGCTGACGAATTTCATGGGAGGAGCCTCCATGGCTTGGGGCGTGGCCCCAGCTCGAAGCGCCAGCACTTACCTCCATTGCGCCGTGAACTCAATCGGCCGGGTGCCTGCCTGATGTTTTGGCCTGTGCGAATGCTTCCTGTCCGAAAACGTCCTTCATAACCGCAAGGGCGAACCTGGCCGACACCGTGGCCGGTCCTCCGCCCATCTCGATGCCCACCTCCACGGCCTCCAGTACCTGGCGCAGTCCGGCGCCGGATGATGCGGCCTGTTCGATGTGCCACTGCATGCACGAACGGCAGTCCTTGGCCACGGATATGCCCACGGCGATCAGTTCCTTCGTTTGCTTCGACAGGTGGCCGTCGCTGTAGGTGGCGCGTTCCATGTCCAGAAAGGCCTTGTAGACGCCCGAGTCCAGATCGCAGAGCGTTTTGTGCGCCGCTTTTCTTTCTCTCGACAGTTGACGAAGGGTCTCGTCCATGGCTGCCTCCAATCGTTCAATAAAACCGAATGAATTATGGTTGTGCCTGAGCTTGAGTACGCATCTATCTTCTGGCACAGGTTGAAACAAGCGAATAATCGTGAACCATCTATTCAGGAAAATCGAACAATGCTGGACCTCCACCTCTTGAAAACGTTCTTGGCCGTTGTGGCAGGGAACTCCTTTCGCAAGGCCGCCGAGAGCCTCCACTATGCGCCATCCACAGTGACCGCCCAGATTCAGGCTCTGGAGGCCGAACTGGGCACCCCCGTGTTCGACCGGGTGGGGCGCACCATCTTGATCACCGAATTCGGGCAGAGGCTCTTGCACCATGCCCGGCGGCTGGTTGACCTGGAAGCGGAGACGCGCAGGATTCTCTCTCAAGGTGGCGAAGGGGCTGGAGAACTGTCCGTGCGGGTTTCCGAGAGCCTGGGAATATTGTGCCTGCCCTGGATGCTGGCCAGGTTTCGCGAGCAGTTCCCGGACACCCGCCTCACGCTGGGGCGGGCTTTGCGCCAGGAACTGGCCCACGATCTGAAGCAGAGAGGCACCGATGTGGCCCTTCTCATAGGCGAGCTTTTCGCGGCTCCGCACTTAAGCGTCGAGATCCTTTGCAGGGAAAGGCTGGCCGTTATCGCTCCGCCGGGCTCGGAGCTGTCCGGATGCCACACGGTGCGGCCAGCGGATCTTAAGGGCATGACCTTGTTTCTTACCCGGTACGTCTGGAGCGCCCGCCCGCTTATTGAGGAAGCGCTTCTCGAGGCCGGGGTATCCCTGTCCGGCTTGGTGGAATGCAACAGCGTGGGGATCGTCATACACTGCGTGATGGCGGGGCTCGGTCTTTCGGTGGTGCCTGAGTTCATGGTGGAAGAGGAGGTCCGGCAGGGGCGCTTGGCCCTGCTGGAATGGGCGGGTGGACCGCTTCTGGCGCCGGTGTCTCTCGTGCGCCATGACGAGCGATGGCTCTCGCCAGCGGCTGAGGCCTTCATGGACGCGGCACGGGAGTTTTTTTATGCGCGGTCGAAGGTGCGGGCCGGTCAGGTGGTCGGTTCTTCCGATGGGGACTGAGGCTTTGTGGGGAAGCGCACGATGAACCGCGTGCCTCGTCCCGGCTCCGACTCCACGAGTATCTCACCTTTATACGAGTTGACCACGATGAAATAGGCCACGGCGAGGCCAAGCCCAGTTCCTTCACCGGGAGCCTTGGTGCTGAACATGGGTTCGAACACCCGCTTGCGCACGTCATCACTCATACCCGGTCCGTTGTCCTCCACTTCGATCACGCTGCAGAGTTCGTTCTGATGAACTCGGAGGATTAGCTTTGGCGGTCTGCCGGTCCCCGGGGGAGCACTCATTGCTTGGGCAGCGTTGGTCAGCAAGTTGTAGACAACTTGTTCCACTTCCGAAGGGGAGCACAGAACTTTGGGCATGTCCGGCTGATACTCCCGGACGATCTCGATGCCCCGGAAATCGTATTGCTTTTTCAGGTCGTAATCAGTAGCCGCAATGGTCACGGTGCGGTCCACAAGTTCCGCCAGAGAGTATGGGATATGGTCGGAGGAGCTTCTCCTAATAAAGCCCAGCATGTTCTTGACGATAGTGCTGGCCCGCTCGCCTGATTCCTTGATAGCCGAGAGGAATGACAGGATTTCCCTCGAATCAAGATACGTCCTGATGGTGTTGATGTCACAGCCTGCGGCTTCTGCCGCCTTGATGTTGGGTGAAAGGTCTGGCGATACCCGGCGTTGGATGTTCTGGACCGACTGGAGAATCCCGGCCAGGGGGTTGTTTATGTCGTGGGCCATGCCGGCGGCCAGGCTGCCCACAGTGGACATTTTTTCGCTCTGCACCATCATCTCTTCCAACTGAACCCGGCGGGTGACATCGTCGATGCGGACCACCGCGCCTTCCACCCCGTTGGACGTCAGAGGATAAGCCAGTACGTCCACGTACTGGATGTCGCTCCCCCCGGGGAAACGGAGCTTTTCCAGCGCCAAGGGAGGCGCGTTGCGGGCTCGCTTCTGGGTGCGCACCTGGCCTGACAGCCACGGAAAGACCGCCTCCAGGTGCTTGCCCAGCGCAGCCTCTCTTGGTTTGCCACTGAGCTTTTCCGCTCCGCTGTTCCAGTGGGTGACCAGATCGTCCTTGTCCAACCCTATGATGGCGGAAGGCATGGATTCCAGGATGTTGTTGAGCATGATGCGCATGGCGTTGATGGTGTCCGCCGATTCTCTTAGCTCGTCCTGCCTTGTTTCCAGTGCCAATGCCATTTCGTTGAAAGTGACGGCCAGGGTTCGAAATTCACTGCTCCCTTGCCTGGTGTCTGCCCGAGCTGTCAGATCTCCGGCTCCAAGCCGGGAGGTGGCAGACATGAGCCCGCTCAAGCCGCGCAGAATCGCCGCGTTTCCGATAAGCCAGGTGATGATGAGCGCCATGGCAGCTGTCAGCGCGAGCAAAACCACGTTCCGCAGAAGGAGAGTTTTGGCTTCTCTGAATACGCTCACTTCAGGGATTGAGGCCGTAATGGTCATGTATGGCGGGGAGGATGGTGTGAGTCTCAGGCGGGAATAGGCGAACAGAACCTTTTCATTGCTGAGGTTGATGCCGGAGAACGTCCCTTCATCCTCAGGGAGATTGTTTATGATCTCCCAGTTTTGTTTGTGAGAGGGTTTTCCAATAGGGAACATTTCGTGTTCAGGATAAGCAAACATGCGGATGCCTGTAGAGTCGACAAATGTAACTCTGGAACCTTCCGGAAGTGCATAATGGGTGAGGAGATCGCTGAGTTTATTTGGAGATAAAGCAAGTGCAAGAGCGCTTTCAATGTTGTTGTCAGTGCCTAGTACAGGGTATATGTAAACCTGAACTGGTTCAAATACTCCTCTGCTAATAATCAGACCACTGTGGGATGCCAGACGCTATTACAGAGCCGTCAGGTTTTGCAAGTAGAAGGTTTATGAAGTTGTATCGCCCCTTATGTAGCTCAGAGAATAGGGCGTTGCAGGATTGTGCGTCTAAATTTTTTACCGCTGGAGTGCGTGCTAAGGCGTTCAAAAGGGCCTGAGCTTCGTTGGCAACATTCACCTGCATGACGGCGAGGCTTCGAACCAAGCTCAATGTCTTTTCACGGGCAACCTGCTCAGCGTGCTTTTTGCTCTCCAAACCGGTTATGGCAATAATGGCCATGGCCGGCAATGTGGCCAGAAGCACGATGACGGTCAGGCTTTTGCGGATGGACCAGGAGAAGGGTGCTGGCATGGAGTTAGCTCTCCCCTCATTTCCCGTTCACGAAGAAGCAAGAAATGGTGCCGCACAGGGAAGGTCCGCACGAGGTGTCAGTCAAATGCATTGGCATAGCGCCATCACCGACAATAGGTAGTGAACTACTCGAGCAGACCCGATGTCTCCGCCTAAAAAGTAAAGCCTCACCGCATATGAACCCGTATTCGCATCAATAAACCCTTATCCAGGAGAAATGTCCAGCGTTTGGGAGAAGCACCGACAGCCTCAGGAAAAATGCGGTGACACTCGCCTGCTATTGAATCCGCCGGAAATCGTAGCCGGAGTGGTACAATCCGCCGCCTTCCGCCCGTACGACAGCTCCCGTTCCAGTGCCTATACCGCCGATGACGGCCTCGTGGTCCGAAACCGGTACCAGGGGAAACTCGGCCTGGGCGGTCGGCGTACCTGCCACGCCTGAGGAAACGGCGATCTTGGCCACCAGGAGACCATCCTTCTTTGTAAGTTCCAGACCTTTGTAGCAGATGCCCTCGCCGGGCTGGTCCGTGGCGTATTTCCCGATCCGGCCTTCCCATGCTTCGGGGACCGGCCGATGGACGATTCTTTCGAAAGGGTAAGGCATGGCGTGTCCGTGCAGCACGAGCGCTTCCCGACCTTCGGCCGCTACGAATTCAAAGGACAAATCCGGCATGGCCCGTGTGGCCAGCCCGAAAAAGACTTCCTGCTTGGGCAAAAACCGAGAGCGTGCTATTGGAACAAGATCCACCTTGCGGTCCCACAGCCATATCTTGAGTTCCCCGCCGTCCAGCCACACGGACCCGAGCTGGGCTCCGAAGGTGGCATAGTCGCCGATATAACGGACAAGTTCATCCCGGGGGAGAGCCACTGGAACCGGCTTTTTGCTCCTGGCCGGGAGCGGCGGCCTGCGCCCGGTTTGGGCCTCCAGAGAGATTTCCAAGGCCTTGGCCGCAACCGTGGAAATAAAGCGGGACGCTTCTTCGGAATTGGTCAGGATGACCACCCCCAGCTTGGCTTCCGGGTCAATGGCCAGGAAGGCCTGGAAGGGGATTGCCGCCCCGCCGTGCCAGGCAAGGGAGCGGCCGTCGGCCATGGTCATGCCGGAGAGCATCCAGCCAAGACCCATAACATGGCCGAAATCCAGGGGCAGGCCAGGGTATTGCGCCCGGCGCATTTCGGTAAGCGCGTCGCGGGAGATGATTCCGCGTCCGTCTGCGAACACCGAGCTCATCAGACGTCCCAGGTCGGTTACGGTGGAAAAGAGGGAGCCGGTCGGCTGGTCCCGCAGGGTGGGACGCGGGGCCTCACTGCCGCCGCGATACCCCTTGGCATAGCGTGGGAGCAGATCATTGGTCATCACGTAACTGGAATCGGTCATGCCAAGGGGCTGCAAGAGTCCGCGTCGCATGGAATCGTTGAAGGCCACGCCATCCACTTTTTCGATCATGCGCCCGAGCAGGCTGAACGCCATGTTGGAATACCGCCACTGGGTGGCCGGGGGGCTGGCCATGGATTCGCGGGCCATGGCCGGCACGTATTCGGCCAAGCTCGCTGGGTTTTCGGACCACATGCCGGCCACCACGTCAGTGGGCAGGCCGGAATGGTGGCTCATGAGCATGCGCGGGGTGATGACCGGGGAAAGCGCGAATCTATTGTGGATGGAGAATTCCGGCACATAGCGGCGCACGTCCGCGTCGATGTCCACCAGACCGGCATCGGCCAGTTGCAAGACGCGCATGGACGTGACGACCTTGGAGATGGAGCCCACCCGGTAGACAGTATCCGGCGTGGCCGGGATCTTGGCAGCTTCGTCGGCAAAGCCGAATCCCTGGGACCAGACCACGCGCTGATCCGAGACCACGGCAATGGACAGGCCCTTGACCATATTAAGGGCCATTTGCTTCTTGATGAGGGGAGGGAGCTGTTTCTTGAGGAGCGTGGCCGCATCCGGGGAGGCTGCGAAGGAGGCCACAGGGGCAAGAAGGAGCATCAGGACGAGAGCGAGAAGGTTCATAGGGGGGAGGCCTCCGGCGGCCAAAGGGTTGACTCGGGCCATCCTGGCCCTCGCCCTGCGGGCGCTGCTTCGCAGCGTCCAATTTCGCTTTCCTGCGAAATTGTGCAGCCCTCTGGACACCCGTATGGCTTCGCGCTGCAACGGCCAGACACCGAGGGGGACGAAGCCATTGCCGGGGTCCGGGGGGAGGCTTTCCCCCCGGTGGGGTTCGGGGCAAAGCCCCGGTCATCCTTTCGTCAAAATCTCCGCGAGCTTGTCGGCGCATTCGTTCACGCACTCGTCAAGCCCGGTCGCATCCGTGCACACGTGAAAATCGCACGCCTCAAGGTACAAGGGCTCCCGTTCGGCGTACACGTCGGCCAGGCTCCGCCCGTCCGGGCGCACGAAGGCCCGGCCCGAGGCGTCCTTGACGCGGTCCAGGAAGGTGTCGAGTTCGATGCGAAGGTGGATCACCGGGCCGAGTGATTTCAGGCGCTCAACAGCCTTGCGGCTGTACACCACGCTGCCGCCCGTGGAGATGACCGTGCGTTTGACCCCGAGAATGGACACCACGGCCTCTTCCATGGAGAGAAAGCTCTTGAGGCCCTGCTGGTCCATGATCATCTGTAGGGGTTGGCCCCAGGTGGCCTCGATCAGGCGGTCGGTATCCAGGTGGGCCCAACCCAGCCGCTCGGCCAGGGCCTTGCCCAGGGTGGACTTTCCTGCCCCGGCGATGCCGATCAGGCTGACGCACTGCTCGTCGGTTATGCGGCCTAGCGGGGCGAATGGAGTCATGGCTTCGAGCGGTGACTGGTCCTGTGTCATGTCTTGCCTTGGAGCGCAGCCGTTTCGACGTGTCTGTCCGGGACACGTTCATCCGGAGAACCCGAACCGAAGTTTCCTAACCGCCGAGATACGCCTTCTTCACCTCGGGGTTGTCCCGCAGTTCGTCGCAGGACCCTTCGGCCACAATGCGCCCGGTATCCAGAACGTAACCTCTGTGGGCGAAGTCCAGGGCCAGGCGGGCGTTCTGTTCCACGAGCAGGATGGTCATGCCCTGCTGGTTGAGTTTCTTCAGGGTGCGGAACATGTCGTACATCAAGAGCGGGGCCAGGCCCATGCTGGGCTCGTCCAGCATAATGAAATCCGCAGCGGACATGAGCGCCCGGCCAACGGCCAGCATCTGCTGTTCGCCGCCGGAAAGGGATTCGGCCCGTTGCTTGCGGCGTTCGCTGAGCCTTGGAAACAGCTCGAACACGAAGTCCCGGTCCTTATCCAGGCGGTCCTTGTCCTTGCGGGCGTAGGTGGCCAGGGTGAGGTTGTCCATCACCGAGAGGTTGCCGAAGATGTGGCGGCCTTCGGGAACCAGAGCCATGTGCAGGTCGGCCACCACCTGGTGCGGCGGAACCGGGAGCAGGCTTTCGCCATTTAGGGTGATGTCGCCTTCGATCACCTTCGGTCCCTCTGGCGGTCCCAGGCGGGCGATGGAGAGAAGGGTGGTGGTCTTGCCAGCGCCGTTGGCTCCGATGAGGGTGACGATTTCGCCCTTCTGCACGGTGAAGCTCACCCCGTGCAGCGCCTCGATATTGCCGTATTTGACCTTGAGATTGGTGACGGTGAGCATCAGATGGCCTCGTCTCCCAGGTAGGCCTTGATGACCGTGGGATTGTTGCGGATGTCCTCGGGGTTGCCTTCGGCGATGGTGGCTCCGAAATCGATGACCTTGATCCACTGGCACAGGCTCATGACCACGGTCATCTGGTGTTCGATCATCCAGATGGCCAGATCGAATTCCTTGTGGATCCACCCGATGAGCTTGATGAGTTCCACCACGTCCGTGGAAGGCAGGCCCGCGGCGGGCTCGTCCAGGAGCAGAAGCTTGGGCTTGGTGGAGAGCGCCCTGGCTATCTCCACCTTGCGCTGGATGCCGTAGGAGAGGTTGGGCGGGAATTCGCCCGCCAGCTCCTTCATGCCCATGAATTCCAGAAGCTCCATGGCCGTGCGTTCGATGGCCGCCTCGCGGTCCGCGTAGCGGCGCGTGCGCAGGAGCGAATCCGCCAGGGAGTATCCCAGCCGGTAGTGCTGACTGACGCGGATGTTGTCGAGCACGGTCATGTCGTTCCAGAGGCGGATGTTCTGGAAGGTCCGGGCCACGCCCAATGCCGTCACCTGGTGGGGCTTCATGCCCTTGGTGTTCACCCCGTTTATGGTGATGGACCCGGAAGTGGGCTGGTAGAAGCCGCTCACCAGGTTGAACACGGTGGTCTTGCCCGCGCCGTTGGGGCCGATGAGGGCATTCAGCTCCCGGCCTTCCAGGGCGACCTCGAAGTCGTTGACCGCGATGAGCCCGCCGAAGCGCTGGGTGAGATCTTTTATTTCGAGCAGGGCCATGGCTATTTGAACCTGTAGAAGCGCTTGAGTTTGGGGAAAATGTCCGAAAGCTCGCGGTTGCCCATGATTCCCTCGGGCCTGAACTGCATAAGAAGAATAAGGAGCAGCGGGATGGCCACCCACTTGAGCTGCTCAAGTGGTTTCAAGAACTCCAGCATGATGGCGAACACGATGGCCGCGAGCACCGAGCCGGTGAGCGAGCCCATGCCTCCCAGATACACCATGACCAGACACTCGGTGGAGCGCAGGATGGTGAAGGAGGCCGGGTTCACGAAGCTGATCAGGTAGGCGTAGAGCCCTCCGGCCAGACCGGCCAGGCCAGAGGAGAGCATGAAGGCGATGAGCTTCATCTTGTTGGTGTCAACACTCATGATCTCGGCGGCCACCTCGTCCTGGTGGATGGCCATGACGCCCTTGCCGTAGGTGGAGTACACGAAGCGGCGCAGTATCCAGATGGTGAAGGTCACCCCAAGGAAGATCCAGACGAGCATCCAGGGAATTCCGGCCAGACTCTCCATGCCCTGGACGATCTTGCCCATGCCCATGAATCCCCTGGGGCCGCCAACGGCCTCGATGTTCTCGATGGCGCTTTTCACGATGTAGCCGGCGGCCAGGGTGATGACAGCCAGATAGTCGCCCCGGGTCTTGAACGAGGGGATGGCCACCACGAGCCCGGCCAGGGCGGCGGTGACGAAGCCCACGGCCAGGATGAGCGGGAAGGCGAAGGGCGTAAGCGACATGGGCAGCCAGGGCTGGCCGAACACCGGGTCCGGCACGAAGAGGAACACCCCGACAATGGAGGAGGCGTAGGCTCCCACGGCCATGAATCCGGCGTGGCCGCAGGAGAATTCTCCCATGTAGCCGTTCACCAGGTTCAGGCTGGCGGACAAGATGATGTAGATGCCCATGCTGCACAAGAAGGTGAGCATGTACTGGGAGAGCGCCCCCACCTGGGCCATGGCCATCATGAGAATAAGCAGGGCGCCGAGCGCCGTGGGTACGGTTATGCGGTTGCCCATGGCTAAATCTTGGTGGTTTTGGGTTTGCCGAAAATGCCGGTCGGCTTGAACGTCAGGATGACAAGGAGCACCGAGAAGGAGACGAGGTCGCGCATTTCAGGCTTGATGAAGGGGATGTAGTCGCTGGCGGCCACCACTGCCACTTCAAGAAAGGCCATGAGGAAGCCGCCCACGAATGCGCCCCGGATGTCGCCGATGCCGCCCACAACCGCGGCCACGAAGGCCTTCCAGCCCACCATGGCTCCCATGAAGGGGTCGAGCACCGGGAAGTTCATGGCGTAGAGAAGGCCAGCCAGACCGGCCATGGACGAACCCAGAAAGAACGTGAACACGATGACCGCGTCCAGGGGGATGCCCATGAGCGGGACCGCGAACTTGTCGTAGGACACCGCGCGCATGGCCATGCCCAGCTTGGTCTTGGTGACGATCCACTGCAGGAGCGCGAAGACCGCGAAGCTGGTGATGATGGTCGAAAGTTCGGTGATGGTTATCCTGGCGCCGAAAGGCTCGAAGATCATGCGGGGGGTGAGCGTGGGGAACGAGAGCCTGTTGGCCCCAAGGATGGAAAGGTTCCCGTATTCCAGGATGATGCCCATCATGAGCGCGGTGATGACCACGTAGAGCCTGTTGGCGCCTTTGAGCCTGAGTGGCCGGTAGGCCACCCTCTCTATGAACACACCCACCCCGGAGGTGAGAAGCATTGTGAGAGGCACGGTAGCTGCCAGGATAACCCACTTGGGCATGCCCGGAGGAAGAAGCCCGTATTTGCCCAGGGCCGTGGAGGCCACGAAAAAGGCTATATAGGCTCCGACCATGAAAATGTCGCCGTGGGCGAAGTTGATCAGAAGCAGCACGCCGTAGACCAGGCAGTAGCCCAGGGCGATGAGGGCGTAGATGCTTCCCTGCTGCAGCGCATTGAACGCCTGTTGGATGAGGGTGTCGAACATGACCTGTCCCGAAGCTTACGGATTGAGGACCCTTTGGGTCCAGAACTGAAAAACGGGCGCGGAGGAACTCTTCCCCCGCGCCCAGGGTCACTCGCTTACGGGCAGACGGATTCGTGGAAGGCGAATTCGCCCTTCTCGTTGATCTTGACGATCACGGCGCACTTGACCGGGTCGCCGGTCTTGCCGTCGTAGCTCATTTTGCCGGTGATGCCGTCGAAGCCGCGCATGGTGGACATGGCTTCACGCAGGGCCACGCGGTCCTTGGCCAGATCGCCGGAAACGGCGCCCATCTTCTGGATGGCGGCCAGCACCATGCCGGTGGCGTCCCAGGTCAGGGCGCCCACGTCGTCGGGAACCTGCTTGAACTTGGCATTGAAGGCGTCGATGAACTCCTTGGTGGCACCCTTGGCGCCGGCGGCGGCGTAGTGGGTCACGAAGTACTGGCCCTTGCAGTCGTCGCCGCACAGGGTCATGAGCTCGGCAGAACCCCAGGAGTCGGAACCCAGGATGGGGCCCTTGTAGCCCAGGTCGCGGGCCTGCTTCACGATCAGCGGAACCTCGTTGTAGTACTGGGGGGTAAAGAGGACGTCGGGCTTGGCCTTGATGATCTTGGTCAGCTGGGCCTTGAAGTCCACGTCCTTGGTGGTGAAGGTTTCGAAAGCCTTCACGGAGCCGGGGCCGTTAATGCCCTCGAAGGCCTTCTTGAACTCTTCGGCCAGGCCCTTGGGGTAGTCGGAGGCCACGTCGTAGAGCACGCCGGCGGTCTTGGCCTTCAGTTCCCCGGAGGCGAACTTGGCGGCCACGGGGCCCTGGAAATCATCCAGGAAGCAGGCGCGGAAAACGAAGGGACGGCCCTGGGTGGTCTTGGGGTTGGTGGACCAGCCGGAGACCATCACGGTCTTGTTGTTGTTGGCGATTTCAGCGGCCGGGATGGCGCGGGCCGAACCCTGCGGGCCGACCATGGCCAGCACCTTCTCGCCCTCGATGAGCTTCAATGCGGCGTTCACTGCGGATTCGGGCTTGGCCTCGTTGTCCACGTAAACGAATTCGAGCTTGTATTTCTTGCCGCCAACGTCCAGTCCCCCGGCGCCGTTGACTTTTTCCTTGAGCATTTCGGCGGCGTTCTTGCTCATTTCGCCGACCTTGGGGATGTCGCCGGTAAGCGGGATGTTGAAGCCGATTTTAATGGTATCGGCACCGAAGGCGGCCGCCGGGAAGGCGAAGGCCGCAATAAGCAAGGCAACGAAGAGTTTTTTCATTGACCGCTCCTGTGGTTAGGGTTGGCGTAATTCCTCAAAAGCAAGGACTCTCCCCAAAACACAAGCCACGCATTGCGCGGCACGCTTCAGATACCGCAACCGCCAGTGAAAAAAAAGTACAAAAATGCAAAAAAACTACATTGTTTCCCTTGGCGAGACAAAAAGAAAGATCGTTCCTCTCAGCGAAACGGAAAAGGTGCGTCGTTCCGCTCAGCGAACCGCTTTCTCGTCCGCGCAAAATACAGACTCGAACCTCGGGAAAAAGGTTCAGCTAAATACCCTGGAACAGAAATCCTGGCAACAGGTGTCGGCAACGAGCGTCCAGCGTTGTCATCTTCGGGGGTTTCCGCTATTTTCCGCCCCCGGCCGATAAATCCAGGAGATTCCATTATGACCCAAGACGCAATGGAATTGGTGACCGAGTACGCCAATGAAGGGACACAGCTGCGAGAGCGTTTCTTTCGGGAAAACAGCCAGACCGTTGTGGCCGCGGGACGTACCATGGCAATATGCCTGGCCAAGGGCGGCAAGATTCTGTTCTGCGGCAACGGAGGCTCGGCGGCCGACGCCCAGCATCTGGCCGCGGAGTTCGTGAACCGGTTCCAGCTGGAGCGTCCTCCCCTTCCGGCCATAGCCTTGACCACCGATTCGTCCATACTGACCGCTATCGGCAACGACTACGGGTTCGATCAGGTTTTTGCCAAGCAGGTGCAGGCCCTGGGCAGCCCGGGAGACGTGCTGGTGGGTATTTCCACGTCGGGCAACAGCCCCAACGTGATCGCCGCCATGCGCCAGGCCAGGCAAAAGGGAATGACCACTGTGGGCATGACCGGTAAAAACGGCGAGATCGTCCAGTTCAGCGATCTGGCCATTCTGGTGCCGCATTCGGTCACGGCGTATATCCAGGAGATCCACATCGCCTGCGGACACCTGATGTGCAAGCTGGCGGACCATTATCTCTTCGAGGCCGTCGTGGAGCTGAAGCCGTATCTCGAAGCGATGGCGTAGTTGACTTCTAAGGAGTGTTGAAATGCCTATCTATGAATACCGCTGCGAAAAATGCGGCTGCGACTTCGAGGAGCTTGTTTTCGGCGATGCCACCCCGCCGTGCCCCAAGTGCTCCTCGGAAAATACCAAGAAGCTCATGAGCGCCTGCCGTCACAGTGCGGGCCACAACCCGGGCGGCTACCAGGGGAGCACGGTTCCGGCATCTTCCGGCGGTGGCGGATGTGCCGGATGTTCGGGCGGGAGCTGCGCCACGTGCAAGTAAAAATCACCATCGCCACCCGGGGCAGCAAGCTGGCATTGTGGCAGGCCAACCACATCAAATCTCTGCTCGAGGAGCGTCATCCCGGACTTTCGGTCGAGCTGCTCATACTGAAAACCCAGGGGGACAAGATTTTAGACGTCCCGCTGGCCAAGGTCGGAGGGAAGGGCCTGTTCGTGAAGGAGATCGAGGAGGCGCTGGCCGACGGCAGGGCCGACCTGGCCGTGCATTCCATGAAGGACGTGCCCGTGGAGCGCCGCGAGGGCCTGGCTCTTGGGCCGATCCCTGAGCGCGAGGACTTTGCGGACATGCTCTTGAGCTCCTCGCACGCAAGCCTGGACGCGCTGCCCCATGGAGCGACCATCGGCACTTCGAGCCTGCGCCGCCAGGCCCAGCTGCTGGCCTTGCGTCCAGATCTTGATATCCGCATGCTGCGCGGCAACCTGGACACCCGGGTGAACAAGCTTCTGGAAGGCCAGTACGACGCCATCGTTGTGGCCGCTGCCGGATTGAACCGGCTGAACATCACCGCCCCGTGCATGGTCCGGCTGGGTCCTCCCCGGTTCATCCCGGCAGTGGCCCAGGGCGCCTTGTGCCTGGAACAGCGCGCCGAAGACAAGCGCGTGCGCGACCTGGTCGCTTTTCTGGACCACATGGAGACCCGCGACGCGGTCACAGCCGAGCGGGCCTTTCTGGCCCGGCTTGAGGGCGGCTG
Source organism: Desulfovibrio sp. (assembly GCA_016208105.1). Taxonomy (NCBI): domain Bacteria; kingdom Pseudomonadati; phylum Thermodesulfobacteriota; class Desulfovibrionia; order Desulfovibrionales; family Desulfovibrionaceae; genus Desulfovibrio; species Desulfovibrio sp. The sequence continues at coordinate 58,509 of JACQYS010000020.1, read as the reverse complement.
CCAGGTGCCCATCGCCGCGTTCGGGCGCGTGGATGGCCATGTGGTGACGCTGACCGGCCTGGTGGCCGATCCCGACGGCAAGAAGATCATCCGGTCCGAACGGTCCGGCCCGCGCATCGAAGCCGGGACGCTCGGCCAGCTTGTTGCCGAGGACGTTCTGGCTCAGGGCGGGGCGGAGATTCTGTCAGCCGTCTACGGAGCGGGAGCCGCGTAGTGGCCAACGCCCCTGGCGGCCTGCAGACCGATTCCGGCCATCCCGGGCCGGGCACGGGGAGCACCGCTGCCCGGAGCGAGTCTCTTCCGGGAGGTCAGGTGTTACCTCCCTCCGGATCACAGGCACGGCTGGCCTCAACGCACGTCTGGACCGTTCTCTGGTTCCTGCTGACCTCGGCGACACTGGCCCTGGTGGTTGCCATGGCCTTTTCAAGCGCTTTCAACGCCCATCCGGACGAAAAGGACCACGTGGGCGCCGGCCAGTATTACATGGAATACTGGGACCCCCCGAAAATCGGCGATGAAAGGGCCTTGGGCGCCTACAGCAACTACGGTGTTTCCTATCTGAACCAGCTGGACGCCGTGTATTTCGTGGCCGGCAAGTTCGCCTGCCTGGTGAAGCCGTTTGTGGGAAAAGATTATCTTGCCCTGCGCCTCTTCAACGTCGGCCTCCTGGTGCTTGTCACCGTGCTGGCCTGGAAGCTGCCGGGCAGATACCGCATCGGATTCCTGCCACTCTATATTTCACCCCAGGCGTGGTATGTTTTCAGTTACTTCAACGGGGACGCCCTGCCTCTGGCTCTCACCTTCATATCGGCCTTTTTGCTGGTGCGAAACGCTGAGGATGTCGATCCCAGCCAGGCCAGACAATCTGGTACAAAACACCGGCGACTTCTCTTGTTGGGCGCTACCCTGGGCATTCTGGCCATCTCCAAGCAGAACTACTATGTGTTCCTGGCTTTTCTGGTGTGTTCCTGGGTGGTGGTGGCCTGGTTCGACCGCGAGAAATGCCTGCTTGGCCTGAAACAGGCCGGGCTGGTTCTGGGGCTGGCAGCGGTTATCTTCTGCGCGCGTTACGGGGCGCATGTCTGGATCGTGCGGCACCAGCCTGTGGACGCGGCAGCCAAGGTGGCGGAGCAGATCGCTCCAGCCGAGTTCAAACCCTCCGCCCTGGAGAAGGGAGAGGGGTTCTGGGGCTCGCGCATGCGCAGCAAGGGGGTGACCCTGGTGGAGATGTTCACCGGGGAGTGGAAGTGGCATATCTTCACCTTCCGTAGCGCGTTCGGGAAGTACGGGACCATGGACATCGAAGCCCCGCTCATCTTCTACCGCTATATCGGCTGGGCCCTGGACGCTTTCGCTGTGGTGCTGTTCGCAGCCCTTCTGAGGGCCGGGCCGCAGGCGCGGGTGATGGCCTGCCTGCTCCTTGTGTTCACGTGTCTTACGGTCTTTCAATCCCTGTGGCATTCCTGGACGTCCGATTTCCAGGCCCAGGGGCGCTACCTGTTCCCGATTCTAGGCATGGCGGCCTGCGTGCTGGTCCGCTTCGCCAGCTTTCTTGGCCGCCTGGGTTCGGCCCTTTGGGTGGTGGGGCTTTGCATGTGGGGGATGTCGGCCTGGTCTTTCGTGACCGTGGGCCTGGCCCGTATTCCAAAATAGCTCGTCAGGCCGCTCAAACAGCGGCGCAAAACGGGAACTCCCCCGAACCTGCGGAAGTATCAGACCAATTCGTTGATGATGTGTCCGGTGACTCCTTCCTGGATCACATGGAACACTTGGTCGGCGGGCGGAGTGGGTATGATGACGTGGCCCGGCGGATGGGCTGTGGGGTCCCCTGCCGGGTGCGCGACGATGGCGTCTGGTGAGTGCACCAGACCGTCATACGTGGCAATATGGACCAGGGCGTCGTTCATGACGGGCTCCGGGGGCTGTTCGGGACGGTCCCTAGGGACCGTCCTTCTACATACTATATGCCCGCCTTTGGAATTTGTCGACTCCCTTACTCGTTGGATTGGCTGACGCCCGCCTGGGAGAACGTGGCCATCTCGTTGAATATGGCCGCGGCGCAACGCAGGATCATGAGAGCCATGGCCGCGCCGGTGCCTTCGCCCAGGCGCAGGTCCAGGTCCAGCACGGGCTTTGAACCCAGGGCCTTCATGACTGCCTGATGCCCCGGCTCAGCGGACGAGTGGCTGAAGAAACAGTAGTCGGCCGCTGCCGGGGCGAGCTTCATGGCCGCCACGCAGGCGGCGGTGGAGATGAACCCGTCCACCAGCACGGCCATCTTGTTGGCCGCTCCCCCCAGAATGAGACCGGTGATGCAGGCGATCTCGAATCCGCCCAGGGCGGCCAGCACCGTAAGGGGATCTCCGGAATCGACGGCATCTTTGTTGACCTCGAGAATCTTGGCGATAACGGCCGCCTTGCGGGACACGCCCTTCGGATCAAGGCCGGTGCCGGGGCCGGTGATGTCGCCAGGGGAAAGGCCCAGGTAGGCGCAGTACATGGCTGTGGAAGGCGTGGTGTTGGCTATGCCCATGTCGCCGGTGCCCAGGGCGCGGCAGCCCCGGCCGGCCGCGTCAGCGGCCAGATTGGCGCCCAGGGTAAGGGCCTGGATACACTGCTCCATGGTCATGGCCGGGCCTTTGGCCATGTTGGCCGTGCCCGGCGCCACCTTGGCCTGCACCAGCCTGGGATGATCCGGATAGGTTCCTCCCGCGCTCCCCGCGTCCACCACCACGAGTTCCGCCCCGGCCTGTTTGGCCAGCACGTTGATGCCCGCCCCGCCATTGACGAGATTCTGCACCATCTGGCGGGTGACTTCCTGCGGAAAGAGGCTCACGCCCTCGGCGGCCACGCCATGGTCCCCGGCGCAGGTGAAGATCACAGTCGGATCAACCGAAGGGGCCGCCCCGCCCTGAATGAGATAAAGGCGCAGGGCTAGCTCTTCCAGGCGTCCCAGGCTCCCCTGGGGCTTGGTGAGGTCGTCTAAGTGTGCCTGGCCTTTGGGTCGAAGAGATTCGTCCACCGGGGTGATGCCTGAAAGAAGAGAGTCGAGCTGCTGGCGCATGGAGTGTCCTTTTGTCTTGCAAGGCGGTGGCCTTGGAGAGTGCAAAGAAAAAATCCCTCGGCCCAGCAAATGGGACAAGGGATTGCCGTTACCATGGGTTCAATCCGCGAAACGAGTCCGGCCGTTCGTCTTCAGGCTCGCGGGTCGTCCTCTGCCCGCCCTTCCCATCCCAGAGGGACAGTGGCTTTGCGGGCATCGTCTCCGCTTACTGCGGCGGGTCCGCCACGGATTCTCACCGTTGTTCCGTAACGGCCGGAAATGGCACCGCCCGGCTACCCCGGCAGGGCAGGGGTGTCAAGACCGGCGGGGCCGGCGAAGCCTAGCCGCCAGAGCCGGTCTTGGATTGGCTCTGCCCGGTGGAATCCATCACCTGCTGCCAGTAGCTGGTGTTCAAATCCACACGCTTGCGCCCTATGGTCACCAGGGGAAGCGGGATGTGCACAGGAATCTCGTGCATCTGGCTGACCATGAGCCCGGTCTTGCCGGCCATGCCGGCGTGCACGGCCATGGCGCCGAGCATGTTGCAGTGCGCCCTGTCCGCGGCTCCGGCCGGTACCGAGCGGATGATGTAGCTGGGGTCTATGTGCTTTACGGTTATGGGTAGGCTTTCCTTGAAGTAGGCCTTTATCTTGGTAAGCAACAGGCCGCAGATGTCGCCCAGCACCTTGTTGCCGGACGCGTCCTTGAGGCCGGATTCCGGCAGCAGGTGCTGGCCGGCCCCCTCGGCCACCACCACCACGGCGTGGCCCCGCCTCTTGAGCCTGGCCTCCAGTTCCGTCAGGAATCCGCCCGGACCTTCCAGTTCGAAGGGCTGTTCGGGAACAAGAACGAAGTTCACTTCCTTGATGGACAGGGCGGCCGCTGCCGCGATGAAACCGGATTCGCGGCCCATGAGCTTCACCATTCCTATTCCGTAAGGAGCGCCGGTGGCCTCAACGTGGGCGCAGCGGATGGCTTCGATGGCTTTCTCCACCGCTGTGTCGAAGCCGAAGGTGCGCGAAACGAAATGGATGTCGTTGTCGATGGTTTTGGGCACGCACACGATGGCGATGCGCAGGTTGCGTTTGGCCGTCACTTCCCGGATAGCGCTGGCCGCGCGCATGGTGCCGACCCCGCCCAGCATGAAGAGGACGCCGACGTTCAAGCGCTCCAGGGAGTCCACCACGGCTTCAGGGTCCTGAGGCCCCCGGGAGGTGCCCAGCACGGACCCTCCGAATTCGTGGATGTCGGCCACCGTTGCCGGGGAGAGGTCCGTCACGTCGGGATTGTTCTTGGGGAGGAAACCGGCCAGACCGTAGCGCACCCCGAGAATGGAGGAGACCTTGTATCCGTGGTGGGCCTCCATGACGATGGACCGGATCACGTCATTGATGCCCGGGCAGAGACCGCCGCAGGTCACGATGGCGCACTTGGTCTTGGGCGGGTCGAAATAGATGAGGCTGCGGGGACCGGCCTGCTCCATGGCCACCTGGCGGGGGCGTTTTCCGGACGGTTCGTGCAGGATGTTCACCAAAACCCCTTGCTCATCGTCCACGAACAGTGAATTCTTGCGCGGGTTGGGAATCTTGGCCGGCCCAAGCGTCGGGATGCGGGTCTGGTCGGTGTTCAGGTCGGGCCAGGGCTGGCCTGGCAGTTCGCTTTCGTGCATGATGAAGCCTCTCGTGCGGAGGTTTGTTGATGGACTGCTTCCTAGCTCTTAGCAAAACGGTGTGACACGATGCAAACCAAACAGTCCAGGACTCTCTTTTTTATTCCTCCGGTGCGCAAGGCGGCAGGAGGGGTTGCGGTTCTGTGCCGCATGGCCGGTTTTCTGCGCGATGCCGGGCACGACGTCTCGCTGGTGTTGCGGGAGCGGGCCGGCTGGCGGCCGGATTCCCAAGGGCTGCCCGAGGTGGATTTCGCGGACGCGAACCTACAGTCGGACGACGTCTGGGTGGTGCCGGAGGGCTGGGTGAACGCGCTGGCTCCTGGGCTTCGGGCCGGGTCGCGCTGCCTGGTGTACGTCCAGAACTGGGCCTACCTGTTTACGGGCCTGCCCGAAGGGGTGGACTGGCGCAGTCTGGGTGTCTCGTTCATGGCCGTGTCCCGGCCGGTTTCCTGGTTTATTGAAGAGAGCTTGGGTGTGAAGGCTCCCATCCTGCGCCCAGGCATCGACCTGGAACTCTTTCAGGCTCCGGCGGACAAACCGGAAACGCTTACTGTGGCCTACATGCCCCGCAAGAATAAGGCCCTGGCCGACCAGATAAAGGCCGTCATCCAGGCCAGGGGGCGCTTTTCGCCCGCATGGCTGGAAATCCAGGGAATGGATCAGGCCGGCGTGGCCAGAGCCTTGGGTCAAAGCCATGTCTTTTTGGCCACGGGTTTTCCCGAGGGCTGCCCGCTGCCGCCCTTGGAGGCAATGGCCAGCGGGGCCATACCCGTTGGGTTCGCCGGGTTCGGCGGGTGGGACTACATGCGTCAGGCCGCGCCTGGCAGGTATGTGCCTGAGTGCCCCATGGATTCCGTCGGGTGGGGAGGAAACGGCTTCTTCAGCCCGGATAACGATGTGCTCGGGGCGTCGCTGGCCCTGGAAAACGCCTTGGGATTGTGGTCCGCGGGGGGCGACCCTCTCCTTCAGGTCCTGGACGGCTGCGCCCGCACGGCTCAGGCATACGGGCTTGGCCCGCAGCGAAAGGCCACGCTCGATTTCTGGGAGCGGTTGGGCTAGAGAGCCCTCGCATGACTCCTTCCCGCGCCGTGTTCGCCTTGAAGGCCGCCTTTCTTGCCTGCAACGCCTTGTTGTCCGGCATGCTGTGCTGGGAGATGAGCGGGCGGGGCAAGCTGTTCGTTTTGGCTCTTCCGGTTGCGTGCGTTTTCTGCCTGTGGCGCAGGCAGTTCATTCCCCACATGCTGGCCGCCTTTGGGGCCGTGCTGGTCTTCTTCGGCTTCCAGTCCTACTCGGCCCACGCCCAGGTGCTCCATTATCTTGTGAGCATGGCGGTCCTGCTCATGCTGTTTGGCAACCGCATAGACCATGCTCCGCAAGCCTACGGCCCGCTGCGCATGTGGCTTTTGGGCTTTGTGGGGATCATGCTGGCCGGACTGCCACTCCTGCCGATCCGGGAGTTCCTGCAGGCCTGCCTTGAGCTTGGTCCTCTCGGATTTGCCCGCATGGCGGCCTATTCCGTGGCCAAGAGCTCCTTCTACTCCCTGGCCGCCATGGACCGGTTGGCCCTGTATGCGCTTTTCGCCTGGGAGATGTCCCGGTTTCAGGCAGGGGAGGCCCCGGTGCATTTCGCCAGGGGCGTGGCCGCGTCCCTCCCTGCGGCCCTGGGTTTTGGCCTGGCGGAATATTTTCTGGCCAGGGGCAAGGCCTTTGCCATGAGCGACCGTCTCACGTCGCTTTTTTTAAACCCCGGCTGGTTCGCGGAGTATGTCTGCGTCGGTTTTCCCCTGCTTTTTCTCCTGGGGAGAAAGCGGGGCGCCTGGCTTCTTTACGCCATTTTGGCCGCGTGCCTGGCCGCAATGGTGCTGACCATGGCCCGGGCCGCCTGGCTGGTGTCCGGAATTCTCGCGGTGGCCTGCGTGGTGGCCGCAGTGAGTGGCTTCGACCTTTTCGCCCTCAACTATCGCCGCATGGCCAAAGGGGCGGCTCTTGGCGGCGCGGCGGTGGCCGTGGTGGCGCTTGGGGTATACGGAGCGCTGTCAGTCACTCGAATCTCGCTGCTCAACTTTCCCCTCGCCACCATGATCAGCCAGCGCCTGGAACGGTTTTCCGAGACTCCCAGACCCACCGTGTTCGCAAGCGGAATTCTCGTGGGCATGGAATCTCCAGTTGCCGGGATGGGTTACGAGACATACGCCTGGCACTATCCGCACCTCATGGACGCCTCCAAAAGCAAACTGTCCGGCGCAATCCCCCGGGACGCAGAAGTGTTCGAGGCCACCCACAACCTCTTCATCCAGATTTTCGCCGGGGGGGGCTTGCTGGGTCTTGCCGCCTGGATGCTCCTGGCCGGACGGGCTGCCCAGCTTGTGTTTCGAAGGCATCGCTTGCGGGCAGACGCCATGAGTCTGGCCGTGCTGTTCTCGCTGGCGGTGTTTCACGGTTTCGGCTTGTTCCAGGAGATGATCTACATACCGGCTGTGTGGCTGTTGTTCTTCGCGGTGCTGGCCTGGTGCCTGCGCCTGGAGGATTCGGACGGGGGCTGGTCAACCGCTGTCGCCGGACGTAGGGCCGGCTGGGCCGTGTCTTTGTGCGTCGCGGCAGCGCTGCTTCTGAATGTGCACAACGCCGGGTTCGCGGCCACATCCGCCCGTTTGGGGCTTGCGAGCTACCCCCCGTCCGGATCGCAAGACCTGCAGGGGCTCGCGGGGCCTGAAAAGGTCGAGGGAAGGATGGTTCTGTGGAGTTCCGGGGCCTCGTCCTTCACTCTCCAAGGCGATGGGCCGTGGAGCTTCGACATCGGGCTGACCCATCCCGATCTGGCCGCCTTGGCTGTTCGGGTACGACTTTTGGCTCCTGGCAAGGTGCTTTCGCAGGCCGTGCTGGACGGTTCCACCGGACGCGTCGCAACCTTGACGGTTCCCCTGGGTTCGGCCCGGGCCGGAGAGCGGGTCTACCTGAGCGTTTCCAGGCTTTACTACCCGTTGGTTTCAGGGATGAAGGATCACCGCTCTCTGGGAGCATGGATAGCCGGGCCCGGCCTCACGCAGTAGAGATCCACTTGAGATCAAGTATTCATGTGCCTTTTGGGAGAATCCCCCGTGACCAGGGCTAGTCACGCGAAAATATCTGCACGAATTCCCGCTATCCCTTGACTGCCGAAGAGGCGTTGTTATCGAAGACGCGCAGCTCGTTAATAAGTTTCATTCCGATATCCCGGATGCGTGAGTTTTTGGAGGAAGATGCCAAGCCCTCCAGCACCTTGAGGTCCCCCTGGATATACCTGCTGGCGTAGGCCTGGGTTTCGACCAGCTTCTGGCGCAACAGGGCTTTCTCCTCGGGGAGCTTGAGCTGGGAGGCCACGTCGGAAAGTTGCGCCAGGGCATGGGCCCGGATGGCGTAGATCATGGCTGTGGCGGTAAAATAGTTGCACGCGTTTTTCTCGCCGGGTGCGTCCAGGTCCGTAGCCAGGGTGGCGGCCTTGGCCGCCAGAGCTTCGAAATGCCTTTGCGATGCCTGGAAATACTTCGATTCTGCCCAGGCCTGGTGGAGCATGCCCGTCAGGAGCAGACAGCCGGTGAGGAGTGCGGTAATTCTTGGACTGTGCATACGTTCCTCCGAGAAAGGGCTCCTAGCAGGTTGCACGACGGGGTCAAGCGGTGTGTCCGGTTACGATTTTTTCCCGGCGAGGGCAAAAAACGTCATCCGGGAGTGGGGCGGTTTGATTTTGGATGTGATTTCCTATACTGGAACCCTTCCCGCAGCGCCAGCCTGTCGGGAATGTTCCTCCCCAAGCCTTAAATGGCTCAGTCCTTGCTAGATGCCTGCGGCATGCAGCCCTCAGGAGTATACGGGCTGGGGATAGTCGTGGAGTCGAGGAGTCCTTGCGCATGAACAGACGCCGTTTTCTTGGGGTACTCTCCGCATTGGGAGTGGCCTGCGCTTTGCCTTCACCCGTGCTGGCCGCGGAGTCCCGCCTCCCCAAGGGCATGGTCACGTTCGTTTTCGACGACGGCATAGTGACCAACTACACGTATTCACTCCCCATCCTGAAACGGCGTGGACAGGTTGCCACGGCTGGCATAGTGGTCACCAGGATGCTGTCTGGCAACAACGACTACATGAACCTCGAGCAGGTACGCGAGCTCGAGCGAAGCGGCTGGGAAATAGCCTCCCACAGCATGACCCACAGCCGTCCGATCCAGATACCAAAAACCTACGAGCAGGAAATCATCACGGGCTGGCGCGTGGACGAGAAACACCCTGAACACTACCAGGCCATGTACGATTACGAACGGATTGCCGCCCTCTTTCAAGATGGAAAACCGCTCAAGTCCGTTGAGAATCTGGAGCAGGTCGACGCCACCAAGGGCTCGTACTGGCTGGACCAGGCCATTGCTGAACTGCATGTCCATCCATTTCGGTGCGGCGATCCGTCCGCACTTGGCATCCGGGCGGGCTGCTACCAGCGGGAGATGGAGGATTCCAAGCGAATCCTGACAGAATATGGTTTCAACGTTGATACCTACATTGCCCCGCACAACTACTGGACCGACGATGTCGAGGTTGTCAGCAAACGGTACTATTCCCGCGCCTGCACAGGGCGGGATTCAGACAACAGGCCCGGCTCCTTCGACCCGTATGCAATCAAGCGTTTTATGGTCCACGAGCACGACTCGCCACAGCAGCTTATCCGCATCATGAAGGATCATTGCCTCGAGCACGGCGGATGGGTGGTCTTCTGCTTCCACGGCGTGGGCGACAAGATAGGCTGGGAACCATATCCCGCCGAGAGTATGGACGCTGTTTCCGCCTGGGTGGAGCAGCAGAATATTCCCTTGGTTACTGTTCGTGACGGGGCTACCCGCATGGCCGACTTGAAAAAGACGCTGCCCGCCTCGCAACTTAAGTCCATCGTTAAGAAAGGTTCCTGATTATGCGCAAGTTGAAGATCGTTGTCGGCGGGTACGCGGTGAGCTTCCCTCTGGGAGGCCAGGTGTGGATGATCATGCACTATATGGAAGGCCTTACCCGCCTCGGGCATGAAGTTGTTTTCGTGGAGGATACCGCTGAATGGGCCCTGCCTTTTGACCCCAACAAGGGGTTTGCCTCCGCTGACTCCAGCCACGGGCGCAAGGTGGTTGGCGAGGCCTTCGAACGCATCGGGCTTCCCAACAGCTGGGCTTACAACACGATCTTCGAGAACAAACTCTACGGGATGCAGCGCGAAGACCTGGACCGTTTTTGCCTGGATGCGGATCTCTTCCTGAACGTGTCCGGCGTCATTCCCCTGCGTGAAAACTACATGAAGGCCAAGGTGCGGGCCATAATCGACACCGACCCCATCTTCACCCAGTCCAAGATCGCAAACGACGAATGGACCCGGGACTATTTCAAGCAGCACGACGTGTTTTTCACCTGGGGACACAACATACCCACCGGCTCCACCGGCGTGGCCCTCTCCGGCATCGACTACACTCCCACCCGGGTGCCCATCGTGTTGGACATGTGGCCCAATGTGGACAGCCCAGGGTCAGGCTTCACCACCATAGGCAACTGGGACGCCCAGGGGCGCGACATCGTGCATGAAGGCAAGAAGCTTTCCTGGCGCAAGAGCGAGAAGTACGAGCAGATCATCGATCTTCCCGGCAAGCTCCCTGGAGTCACGCTGGACCTCACCATGAGCGGCATGAAGGAGGACGCCCAGCGTTTCGCCGGGCACGGCTGGCATGTGAAAAACGCCCTGGACCTTTCCAAGGACATATGGGCCTACCACGACTATATCTTGAACTCCACGGCCGAGTTCACCGTGGCCAAAGAGCAGAACATCCAGCTCAAATCCGGGTGGTTTTCCGACCGGTCCGCCAGCTATCTGGCCTCAGGGCGTCCTGTCATCGTGGAGGACACCGGATTCGGCACGTTCCTTCCCGTTGGCGAGGGGCTCGTGACCTTCGACGGAGTGGACAACGCCAAAGCCGCCATCGAAAATGTGGTTTCGAACTATCCCACACACCGCAAGGCCGCCAGGCGAATTGCCGAGGAGTTCTTTGATTCGGACAAGGTGCTGGGAGATATTCTCAAAACCTGCGGGTTTTAAGCGGTCTCTTTCAGAAAAGGCCGTTCCCTGGTGGGAGCGGCCTTTTTTTTGGCTCCCAGGGACTGGACATACCGCGAACGGTGACTATTTGTGAAAGTAAGGGCAATGGTTATCAACCTCCAACGGAGGGGTGAGCGAAATAAATCGTAACGACCATACCGAGCGCACTGAGGCGCATAATAAGAGGATTCGCACAAGCGCACCGTAAGAGCCACACCTGAAGGAAGGGGAGGCTGCCTGACAATCAGGCTCAAGCGCCAGCGAATCTTCGGTTTTTTTAACGAATAGTCAGTTTGACGATCCTCCTTTTTCCTTATTCCTTCTTGAAATCTGCAATGAAATCACACTTGCGCGGCCACTCCCAAGCAGAGCGGATCGCGACTTGCCGCCCACCGACTTGTGAGCCGGACAAACCACCATGCCGGCCCATCGCCATGCCGGCCGCGTTTGCTTTTCCATTTGTGTGAGAATCTTTCTCCTCAAGCGATACTGCGTACGCACAACCGCCCGAGGGAAACTCCGGGTTGAAACGAGAGGGGAAACAGGCTATGAAAAATTCACTATACCTTTGGCATCAGGGGCCGTCAGACACGTATCTATGTCGAACTACTTCACCAGCTTCTTTTTCTTCATTGTTTTTCTAATAAGCGTCATTGCATTCCGCGTCATTAATACGCGCTTCGCCTCTCCAAAATCCAGACAACTTCTGCTTCTCATATACAACGTGGCCATGCTGGCAGCACTTGCTGGGCTTTCCTGGAAATCGCAAGGGATCTTTTTCCTTGGTGTCGCAATCTATTGCACGCTTGCCGTGGGGGGGGCGTCCCTTTTAGCGCGGAACAAGCAAGCCGGATACGTCTATCCGGTGCTCACCTCGTTGTTTCTCGCGGCAATGCTCATCCTCAAATACCCGTACTACTGTCATGTCCTGACATTCGGTGCGTATCAGCCGCAGCTCGGCTTCCTGGCCTGGATTGGCATGTCGTACATGTTTTTCAGGAGCGTGGACCTTCTCGCGTTCAGCGCCAAATCCACCCAGAGAATCTCCCTGCTGGCCGCAGCCAACTATCTGCTTTTTTTTCCTGCCTTTGTTTCGGGGCCCATCAACAGATTCCGGCAGTTCCAGGCGGACGCCGCGGCCGACCCGGCCCCTCTCGCATTGGCCGACCTGCGCGACATCATTTTCCGGTGTTCGGTTGGCGTCATCAAGGTACTCTTCATAGCCAATCTGTTCTTTAAATACGCGGCGATAAATCCCGCTGTTTCGCTGCCGAACCACTCTCCCGGCGAGTTCGCGATAAGTCTCGTCTGCTACTTCTTCTATATCTATTTCAACTTCTCCGGATATACAGACTGTGCCATCGCCTGCGCCAGGGCCATGGGCTACGCGCTTCCGGAAAATTTCAACTATCCTCTCTTTTCTCGAAACATACAGAACTTCTGGGAGAGATGGCACATTTCCCTGTCGCAATGGTTTCGCGATTATCTCTTCTTCAACATGATGTACAAACTGAAGAAGAAGAAGATCATTGTCGACACGTTCATGGCCACGTGCGTGTCCATAGTGTTCACGTTCTTTTTGATGGGGGCATGGCATGGCGACTCCATCGGCTGGATCAGCTACGGCCTTGCCCTGTCTTTTGGCTTGGTGGTAACCATTGCATATGGGCGCCTGACAGACAAATTCATCCCCAATATGAGCGGCATACGCGATAACTTCATCTACCGGACTTTCTGCTCCGTGTTCACAATAGGCTATGTCTGCGTCTGTCTGTCCCTGACCCTGGACTTCAATGACCTGCTGGAAATGAGCAGAGCTTGGCCATGACGCGACAGGATGCCATGGCGACCTTGCCGGCTTCTCCCCCGTGGGAGGAGATATCCAGGGCTTCCTTCGTGTTCGAGGAGAATTGCTGGGAAACGTGCGGGGGGTACTGCTGCGATATCCGCCATGGCGACTTTACCTTCAACCTCCTGCCGTCCGAAGGCACGTCCATCCTGCATATCGGCGACGAATACGACTGGATGCTGGCCAACGGCCATATCCCGCCGGACGCCTCCCCGCGCGAGATCGTCTTCGATTTCGGCGGTCCCGGCCCCATCCGCCTCGTTGCCGTGGATTGCAAACTCAAAGGCGTTTGCGGAGGCGAACGGATGCGCCCCTTGCATTGCCGTATCTATCCCTTCCTCCCCATATTCAACGCCCAATCGGAATTGATCGATATCTATCCGGCCTCGATCTTCGACCTCACCTGCCTGGCTCGCGAAGGCAAGGCCGCGTGCACTCTCTGGAACGAGCGCCGCGACATCTACATGGAGGCCTGGAAGAGCGGCGACATCCTGAAACCGCTGCACCATCCTCTCCTGATGTTTTATTTCGCAGTATACAAGTGTGCCGCTGATAATTACCTGGAAAACCTGAAAAAAAACGCCATGCTCGCGTCTTTGGACGGCGCGGCGTTCTGGCAGCGCTGGGAGCTTCTGTATCTCGGGAAACGGCTCTTCGACGCGCCGGCAATCAGGGAGATGGCGCTCGGCGTCTATCACGACTTTTCAAGAGTCCATGGCGATTTTTTAGCGCAAGGATCCTGACATGCTATTTGAAAAGTTCATTGAATCAACCGCTGGGAACATCATGTACTGGTTTTTGACCGGTCTGGCTTGCCATATCGCGCTGGGTCTGCTTTGGGCGTCGAACGGAGGAACAGAGCTCTCCATCACGCCCGAGGTCTTCTATGGCAAGTTCTAGAAAGGCGTGTTTTTGGGCGGTGTGTGCCTTCGCGGCCGGATTCTTCCTGATTTTCGCTGTCCGCATTTTCAGCCAGGAACCGCTGTTCGTGCACGTAACCGGGCCGCGTGCCATCCAGGGAGAGCATCTCATGTATCTCTCGGGGTGCATTGTCATGAGCCACGACGCCTACTACTCCCAAAGGCTAGCAGGGGTGAACCTGAAGAAGGCTTTCACTCCGCGCCTGATCAACTATGTTCTCGAAGAGGAACACGGCGCGCCCGGCGGGTTCACATTCGTGGGAAACCCGGATCTGAACTTCGGCCTCCACGCCGATATCCAGGTACTGCACGACGTGCTGACGGCCAACAGCGGCAAGACATTGGTCTACACCACGGTTCCGGGGGCGTTGGTTCTGGGCATTTTCGACTTCGAAATATACCACGCCAGGCTCATGCTGGATGAGATCGACGCCGGCTTCGCATCCCTGCCGCCCCACACCGCCAAACTTCGCGCCCTGCTGGACGAATACGAGGACTCGCAAAAAGCTGTCCATCCCCCTGCCACACCCGCAAAAGATCTCATGGCCGAAGCCTTCAAGGCGTTTCGCTCCGCGCGCGGCAAAGTGGCGCAGGCCCTGGACTCATTTTTCGGGTTCGAGCACGCCGTGCTCAATCAGTTCGACAAGATCGACCACCGCGAGCTGGTCGGAATGCTGCGGAGTCATTCCAATAATTATGGCGCTCCCGTCTTGACCACATCGCCGGTCACGCCGTTTCTCAAGCCTGACGAACTCTTCCGCTCAAAGCTCGCCCGCGACATCTATCTCCAGTTCCTGACGGTATTCGCGGCTATGGCCAAGGAACGGGGCAACATGTTCGTTCTGCACCTCATGCCCCTTTACAACCTCACGGAAAAGGACGCGGACACGTCTTACCGCCCCTTCTTCACCAGCGAAATCGGGCGCGCCCTCTCAGGGTTCGACAACGTGCGGATCGTGGATCTCGGGGAGGCCAGGCAGGCTTTTTGCCTGAACGACGTGGCCGAAGCACCCGATGCCAGGCGCGGCATCATGTACTACATCACGGGCAAGCTCATCCATGCCCGGCTTTTCGCACGAGCGTTCATCCAGGAGAAGCTCTTCCCCGGCCAGCAGATGCAGGGCGATCTCCGTAACTTTTTCGGAATCCCCTTCCCGCAGGCAACGTGCGGCGTTCCTCCCAATATGGCTCCACAGCCTATCGCCTTCGGATTCTTTCCGTTCGTGGCCACTCCTGTCACATGGTACACCACGGTTACATCGTATTGGCCTTTCATGCGTAATCTTGGAGTCGTTTATAATTGACGCGTCACAATGACCTTCGGAGTAAAACGCACGACGGTTTTGCCGCCGTCTCCGTTGAAGCACGGAGCATCCAGAGAGTGAAGTTGCCATGACCAAACGTTCGATCCAGGAGTTCAGCAGTTTCTTCAGCAAAACCCTGGCGGTTGAAGACATCGGCCCCGACGGGGCCATGGGTAAGACCAGGGGCTGGAGCTCGCTTGCGCACGTGGACCTTATTCTCGCCCTGGAGGATTGGGCCGGCGTGCCTATCTCCCCCGATTTGATTGGCGAGTTGACTTCCGTGCAAAGCATTCAGGTGTTCTTGCGGGAACAGGAGGTGCTGGAATCATGAGCGGAGCCCTCTCTCCACATCTCATCCATATGGCCGTGGAGGGTTGGGCGGGGCGCACCCCGGACGCTCCGGCCGTGGTGGGTTCCCAGGAGACAGTGAGCTATTCCGCCTTGCACGGCCGGGCATGGAAGTTGGCCAGGCTGCTGCAGGAGGCGGGTTTTTCACGGGGAGCGCGCGGGGGCATCCTGCTCGAAAGTTCGGTGGAGTGCGTGACGGCCATGCTCGGCGTGCTCAGGGCGGACGGCTGCTATCTGCCGCTCGGAGTGAACAATCCGCCTTCGCGAATTGCCCGCGTCCTGGAGGACGCCGCGCCTGAAGCGCTGTTGACTTCAAACGCGATGCTGCCTTTTCTGGCCGCCGCCATTTCGGAATGCGGGCTGAGGCCCAAGATCGTGGTGGTCATGGACGGAGCGCTCCCTGAAGACCTGCCCGTAGGCCTCTCCGCTGCGGGAGAACTGGCTTGCATGGACGACGCGGCAAACGCCGCCGCCCCGAAGCCACAGCGGAACATCAGCCACGATCTGGCCTACCTGCTCTATACTTCCGGCTCCACCGGCCGCCCAAAAGGCGTCATGGTGCGCCACGCCAATGCCAGGGCGTATCTGGATTGGTTCGTCAAGCGACTGGCCGTGAACCCAGGTGACCGTCTTTCCAACCACGCCAGTCCCACCTTCGATATTTCCGTCCAGGACATCTTCGGGGCGTTCTTCGCGGGAGCCAGCGTCCATCCGCTGGAGACGGCTGGGGAAAAGGCCTTCCCCGGCCCGTTCATCCGCAAGCGGGGCATCACCTGCTGGAACAGCGTGCCCTCTGTGATATCCATGATGGTGAAGACCCGGCAGCTCACGCCTGGGGCATTCCCGGAACTCCGGGCCGCCATCTTTGCCGGCGAACCTCTGCTGCCCGGCATGGCCCAAGCTTGGCGCGAGGCCCTTCCAAATTGCGCCATGTACAACTTCTACGGCCCGACAGAGTCAACCATCGTGGTGGCGCACCATGCCATCGACACGGTCCTTCCGGGCAAGTCCATCCCCATCGGGTTGCCCACGGCCCAGGCCGAATGCCTGATCCTGGACAAGGACAACCGGCCCGTTCCTCCCGGAACCGCCGGGCGGCTCATGATACGCGGAGCGCAGGTTACCGCCGGATACTGGCGGGACCCCTACAAAACCGCCAAGGCCTTTATTGTCAATCCCATCAACCCGGAGTTGGGGGACATGGTCTACGACACTGGCGATCTGGCCCTGGCCGACGAATCAGGCGTGATCTTTTACATGGGCAGGGCGGACAACCAGGTGAAAATTCGCGGCCAGCGTGTGGAACTGGAGGATGTGGAGGCTGCTTTCGGAAGCCTGCCCGGGGTATTGGAAACAGCGGCCCTGCTCGTGCCGGGGGCGGCCGAACCGGAACTGGCCATCGCCATTTCCGGCCCAGCCCGCGACGGAGAACACGCCGAGGAAGCGCTTCTGGAGGAGGTGTCCAAACTTCTGCCCTCGTACATGCTCCCAGGCCGTGTGCTGTTCTTTAAGGAGTTACCTCGCAATGCCAACGGCAAAGTGGATCGCAAAGCCGTGAGCGAGGCTGTAAGGGAACGCCTTGGGGGAAGCTGACAGGCTGGAAAGTTCTGTTGATGTGTTTACCCCGCGCTTTTTGGCGGGGTTTTTCTTTTGTCAAACCAGGAGGGCGAAGCTGCGTTCGGTCTCTTCTTACACCAAACCGCGGCGGCAAGAATCCACCCATTCGATTTCTCTGACGATCGATTCCACCACTGTTGCGGTTTGAAGCTCTCTGGGGAGGACGGCGAAGGTGTAGGTCTCCACCTCCAATGGAACATCGGCTGGCAGCATCGGAAGGAATTGTTTCAGAAACTCCTGAGTGGTCAGGCATTCCGGAAGTTCGGGCAGAAAGACCGGCAGATGGAAATGCACCCTCCAGCACTCGGTGTCTTCCGCGCAAGCGCCCGGGGTATCCTTGTGTGCGCCACCGGTTGCGCCCAGGGCCAGCCCCAGATCGTCAAAGCGTTCAAGGCTGCCGTTTCCATGCCTGGCAACACACTGGTGCAGGTACACCGGCTCGTCGAAGCGGGACAGGCGGGAAAGGTCGGGGCAGGGCAGGTGCAGGGCCGAGGATACCTGGACGTGGCCGATGCAAATCGAATTGTCCTCCAAGAGCCTGAGCGACTGGCCCGGATCTTCGAACTGTAGGGCCTGGTGGCAGCAGTCGTAGCAGACGGCCAGGTGTTCACGGAGTGTGTCTGAAACTTTCAGGTTGGCGAAAAAAACCACCAATTCGGGGGTGGTTTCCAGCAAGCAGCCGGGCTCGGGTTCGAGCGAGAGCCGGATGCGTTTGCCCGTGCGCTGCGCCAAAGCGTCGAGACCCTGCAAGGCTCGGATAAGGTTTTGCCGGGCCAGTTCTGTCTGGGAGGGATCGAAGTCGGCCTTAAACCCCACTGGAACCGTGGATATGGATCCATCCATTCCTTCAGGCAGCCATCGGGACAGAAGTTCGGCCAGTCGCAGAGTGTATTCGAGCCTGACCGGGGAGCGCCAGTCCGGTTGGTATACCTGGGCCTTGACCGGACTGTCGTGGAACGTTCCGTAGGGGAATCCGTTCATCGTGACGACGAAAAGGCCGTTGCTGTCGAGCCATTCCTTGAACCGTCCGGCTTCCCGGTGGTCGATCTCCCGGCTGGCCTGTCCGGACACGCGAAGCCCCACGGGGAACGGGCTGGCCGGGCAGACAGCGTCTTTCACGGCCACAGTGTGCGTTTCAAGGCTTAAGAGCGTGGCCGCCCAGGATTCGCCAGGGTGGATGTTGGTGCAATAGGTGACGGGGAGGCGCCGCTTGTCGTTCACGAGAAGCGCTCCTTGAGGCTGGCAACGGCCAGGCCCATGAGCCTAAAATCCACCTCGTTTACTTCCACGCTTGAGCCGAGCCCGGTGATGAGGCTTAGGAAAAGCCGTCCGCCAAGGTGTTCCCGGAAGGCTTCCATGGCTGCTTCAAGGTCCAGGGACTCCAGAGCCGGGTGCCAGAGGGTGAACCCCAGACCAGGAAGGAGCGCCAGAATTCGCTCCAGGTCCGGCTTCGGCAAAAGCCCGGTGAGGTTGGAGTACACGCTGTCCAGCGCCACTCCGATGGCCACGGCCTCGCCGTGCCCCAGTTCGCCCCCGGTGGTTTCCTCCAGAGCGTGCGCGGCCCAGTGCCCGAAGTCCAAGGGCCTGGAAGAGCCGAACTCGAACGGGTCCCCGCCGGTGGCAATGTGCTCCAGATGGAGTTCGGCGCAACGCTCAATGGAATAGTCGAATGCTGAGGATTCCAGCTCCATCAGCTTGTCCTGGTCGCGGCAGAGTCTCTCAAAGAAAGCCTTGTCCTTGATGAGCGAGATCTTGACCGCCTCGGCCAAGCCTGCCCGGCGTTCTCGCAGCGGCAACCCTTCAAGCAGGGAATGATCGTTCACCACCGCGTATGGAGGTGCAAACGACCCCAGGAAGTTCTTGCGGCCGAAAAGGTTGACCGCGTTTTTCACCCCCACCCCCGCATCGTTTTGCCCAAGCGCTGTGGAGGGCATTCGTATCAGGCGCACCCCCCTGTGGGCCGTGGCTGCCGCGAAACCCGCCGAATCCAGCACCGCGCCACCCCCCACCACCAGCAGGAAGGATTGCCGGCACAACTTGGCGTTGAAGATGAGGTTGAGCACCGCCTGGTAAACGCTCATATCCGCCTTGGCGCCTTCGCCTCCCGGAACAGTAAGAACCGGCGTGGCTAGGAGGCCCACGGGCCTGTTTTGGAAATAGAGGGCGATTTTCTGCTCCATCCCGGGAAAAGCCCGGGCCACGCCGTTGTCCACAACGGCGGCCAGCCGGTGCCGGTCTGGCCCGGCTTGGGCCAGGATGTCCGCGAGGACGGGATTTCCGGGATCGAAGGCGTTACGGGTAAAGATCACCGGGAAGTCATACGAGACCGCTATGCTCTGTCGGATGATTTTTGTCATGGAACCAAGATAGTATTTGCCGAGCGCCGTGTTCGTCAATTCCGAGCCAGCCACGGAGGGCTGAACCGTGGTCGGATTGTGGGTGAATGCGGCCGGTAGGGCCTTGATGACAGGCGGGCCAGGTTTGGGTTCGGGCTGAACCACAAATCGCTTGGATCAGTGTCCGTTTGTTGCTTGTGCTTCCGGGGCGCACCCTGCCCCAGACGAGGGGGGAAGTGAAAAAAGTGTAATCAACTGCACGTCGAAAGAGAAAAAAACGTACTTTTGTTGTTGTATTGCGCAGAGAGTGTCTTGCGAGCGGCTCCTAATGCCAACATGTGGTTTGGCACGGTTGATGCTTTGAAGAAGTCGTGCGTGAATGGCGCCTGTTGTAGGTGCCGTTGCTCGCAATAACAACAAGAAAGTGGAGATAGATGTAATGAAACGCATCATTGCTACAAGTGTTATTGGCGCTCTTGTGTTGACAGCACCTTTGGCTTTTGCCTTGGATAAAGCCGCTGTGGACTCTTCCGCAAAGGAGCCGGCGAAGGCCGCTGTCGCCACTGAAGTGAAGAAGCCGGAGGCCGTCAAGACTGTAACGCCTCCCGCAACAACAGAAACGGTCAAGACACCTGCCAAGGACCACAAGGCCACCAAGGAAGTGCCTGCCGGGGGCGGGAAGGCCGCACCCATGGAGACCAAACCAGTGACGGAGTCCAAGGCGGCCGGGAAGGACGTGAAAAATGGTATCGCGGCTGAAGCCAAAAAGCCGACTGAAGCCAAACCGGTGTCGACTTCAAAAACGCCGGAAAGCCAGGTGAAGGTCAACTAGGGCTCGCTGCAGGGAAAAATGTACCGGGGGCCGCAAGGCCCCCTTCATTTTGGCCTAAACCCTCTCGGGGGCACGACCGATAAGTAGTGCAGGACTTCAGGCAATTCATCCCCTGAAAATCCGGCATGCGTAATGCATGTTTCTGTGAAGCCCGGTTCCACCGGCGGGAGGCAGCCATGATAAGGAAAGTGCTGCGCAATTATTTACAACACAGGCTCAATCCGGCGCACATTTACTGCCGGCTGAGAAATTGCGGATTCGGTAAGGCCAATGCAAGGTTAGTTTCCCTGGTATACGCCAGACTCTATTCCCTCACCTGGCTCGGCTGAGCCAGAATCCTAAAGCCTGATACCACCCCCCCTCCAGCGGGCAGGCAATGACCAAACTCGTCTGGTGCCAACGCCGTGACAGTTTGACAGCTGTCAGCCCAATCCGTATGCACCCAAAGTAGCGGATAAAAGTAACCTTAAATCCGCCGGGAATGTGGCGGCCTTACCGGCCTTGGCCCATGTGGCAGAATCCGGGCGGCATCGGTTTTGTGACTTGGGCAGGCGGGCCTTTGGCTGTGGTCCTTTGCCGTTTGAGCACGACCCCTTACCGAGAATGCGGTTTACATTGGATTGATTCCGGAGAGCCGTGGCCGGACAATCCTTAAGCGGGAGCATGGAACGGTTCATTTGGATTGGCTCGGCGCTGGCGGTGCTGGCTGCTACACTCTTCTTGACCTTCGGCTCGCCCGCCCAACCAAAGCCTCTCTTTCTCGGCTACGTTTCAAGCCTGTCCGGAAAGTATTCAGCCCTGGCTGTTGCCGGACGGGATGGTGCTGTGCTGGCTGTCGAACACCTCAACGCACGCGGCGGGGTGTCCGGAAGGCCTGTTAGATTGTTAATTCTTGATGACGGGTTTGATGCCGAGATGGCTCGCCAATCGGTGAGGCAGCTTGCGGAACAGAATGCCTGCGCGGTCATAGGCCCCTTCGCCAGTACCATGGCCAGGCCCATGATCGCCGCATCCCGGGAATTGGACATGCTGCTGGTGAGTCCTACGGCTTCGTCCGACGAGTTTTCCGGCAAGGACGATCTTTTTATCCGCATGGCGCCCACGACCGCTGACTGTTCCGTTGAGCTGGGTAGCTATTGCGCCGGCCCGCTCAAATTGAAATCGCTGGCGGCCTTGGTTGATACGACGAACGAGGCCTACACGGCCTCGGCCGTTCGGAATACAAAAAAGGGTTTTTTGAACGCGGGCGGGACGAATTTCAGCATTATTGAATATGATGCCAGGCAGGCGCCGTCCTTTATGGATTTGGCCAAGGAAGCTCTCGCCTCAAACCCGGATGGAATTGTGTTGGTTTCAAGCCCGCTGGACACGGCGGTCATGTGTCAGCGCCTGCGGCTAAACAATCAGGCCGTTCCCTTGTTTTCCTCCACGTGGGGGATGTCAGTGGAACTCGTGCGCAGCGGGGGCAAGGCCGTAGAAGGAGTCGTCTCCATAGAATCATTTGATCCCGGCAGCCGATCCCCTGCTTATCAGGAATTCAGCGATGCCTTTTCCGCCCGGTTCGGCAGGGCTCCTGAATCATCCAGCATGTTCAATTATGAAGCGGTCATGGTTTTAGCAAGAGCGCTGAAGCGTGAGCCCAATGCCAGAGGCGGACAGTTAAAAAACGCCATTTTGGAGAATAACCCGCACCAGGGGCTTCAAGCGGAATTCTTTTTGGATGAGTTTGGGGACGCCAAACGTCCGCTTTTTCTTCTGACCGTGGCTAACGGCAGGCTGGCCGTGAAGGACTAAGGTGACATGCCCTCCAGTTCAAGTCTCCGGTTCAGGCTGATAGCGGGGCTGGCCATGCTGGCCTGCCTCGGAGTGGGGTTGGAATTCGCTGTGTTCGGGCGCATAGCCGAGCGCATTCGGGAGGATGTGGCCAGGAGAAACCAGGAACTGGCGCATGCTCTCGCGGGCGAGGTTGCCATCGTTCTTTCTCATCGAGAGTACGCCTTGCGCGCCCTGTCCAAGCAACTTGAGGGTGGAGTGTCTGGGAAGGAACTTCAGAAAGCGGTTTCGGACGTCCAGCGTTTCACTGGAGAGCGGGAGTTGTTTTTGATGCTGGACAACAAGGGCATCGTACAGGCGGTGGCACCACCCAACCCCGACCTGCTTGGCATGGATTACTCGTCGCAGCCGTTTTTTGTAAAGGCTCTCGGGGCTCAAGGAGCGGTCTATTCCGAATCCGTTATCGCGTCCCAGAGCTCTGCGGCTTCGGCCACCATCTCCGCCCGCGTCCCCGGGGGTGTGGCGGTCATACAACTCAGGGTCGGCGAATTGTCGGAACTGGCCATGGTGCTGCCGCACACGCACGGCGGGTTCACTGCCGTGGTGGACGATAAGGGGGTGGTGCTAGGGCATTGCATGCCCCAAGTAGCCCTGCAGCGGGAAAACCTGTCGAACCTCGAGAGCGTTCGCAGGGGAAAGGAGGGTTTTGAAGGAACTATTCCTGACGTTTACAACGGCGAGAGCGGAATCGCCAGTGTATCCCCGGTTGGCAAATCAGGCTGGCAGGTGGTCGTTTACGAACCGAACTCCCACGCCTATATGTCAGTGAGAAGCCTCTATAGCTACACACTGGTCGGGGTGATTGTGGTTGGGCTCTTAAGCGTGCTCATCATGTACGCTTTCCAGGCGCAGCTTCTGCGTCCCATCGCGACGTTCTCGTCCCAGGCTCGAGCTGTGGCCAAAGGGGATTTCTCAGTGGACATCGCTCCCGGCGTCCAGGAATTCGAACCCCTGGCCGAGAGCTTCAGGATAATGGTCGGCGACTTGAAGGCCAGGGAGCACGCCTTGAAGGAGAGCCGCCGCAGGATTTCTTCCATCATGGATGCTATGCCGTCGTTTTTGGCCTCCACCGACAGCGCCTTGCGCATAGAACTATGGAATCATGAGGCGGAAAAACTTACCGGTGTTGCTGCCTCTATGGCCAGAGGGAGAACCCCGCAGGAAGCGGTTAAACAGCTGGCCGTTGTCCAGCCGGCCTTGGAGCAAGCCTCCAGGGCTGGAATTGCGGTGAAATGGGAGAAGGTGACCATGGATTTCGGGCAGGGCCGGCGCATCATCGATGTGCTCGTCTACCCTGTTTCAGTGGAAGAGAACGCCGGCGTGGTGCTTCGCCTGGATGACATCACCGACCGCATCCGGATGGAAGAGGTGATGGTCCACTCTGAGAAGATGATGACCGTGGGCGGGCTGGCGGCTGGAATGGCCCATGAGATCAACAATCCGCTCGGGGGCATAATCATGTCGGCCCAGAACCTGGCCCGGCGGCTTTCCACGGACTTGCCGGCCAACCAGGAGGCGGCGCGCGAAGCCGGGATAGATTTGGCCTCGCTCAAACGGTATCTGGAGAAGCGGGGGGTATTCGAGAAGGTCGAGTCCATCCGGGAGCTGGGGTCACGGGCTGGAAAAATAGTCTCAAACATGTTGGGATTCTCACGTCGCTCTCATTCCGGCTACATTCCGGTCAAGGTTGAAGACCTTGTCGAGCGAGCCCTGGATCTGGCCGCCAACGACTATGACCTGATAAAAAAGATCGATTTCAAAAAAATCCGGGTCCGCCGGGACTGCGCCCCTGGCATGGAAGAGGTCCCTGTCAACCGTAACCAGATCGAGCAGGTGTTTCTCAATCTCTTCAAGAACGCGGCTCAGGCCATGGCGGACGCCGACGGGCAGGAAGCTCCTGAAATAACGATCCGCACCTGGCAGACGGAAGATGAGGCCAAAATCGAGATAAGCGATAACGGACCGGGGATAGCCCAAGAGGTCCTTGATCATATTTTTGAACCGTTCTTCACCACCAAGGAAGTGGGACAAGGAACCGGGCTTGGCCTGTCAGTGTCGTATTACATCATCACCACCATGCACGGGGGAACCATCGAGGTGGCGTCAGAGCCTGGTCAGGGAACACGCTTCATAGTAAGCCTCCCCCTTGTTGCCAGGGCCCCCCGGACAGCGTCCGGGGCGAGTGCGGGGCATGCGGCCTAGGACTCCCCTTTCCGGGAAATGTGCGCTATCCGGAGACGGCACGGCGGGTGCGGCAACGAATGGGGGATGCCTGGAATCGTTGAAACGGGCGACGGTGTCTTAAAAAGGAGAGTGATGTTGAGTACTCTGTCTCTAAGCTTGAAACAGCCCCGGGTGAATATGATGTTCGCGTTTCTCGCTCTGGTGCTTTTCCTGTGTCCGGTCTCGGAAGCCGCCATGCGGGACGAGCCGCGAGATTTCATGGGTATCCCCTTTGCCAAGGAGTACGAGCCGGACAAGTCCTTCTCCTGCCAGCTTGATTCCGAGGAAGGGCTCAGGTGCGTACGCTCCGGGGACGACCTGCATCTTCATGGGGTGGCTCTCAAGTCCCTGAGCTATCTTTTCATGTACAAGCGGCTCTTCACGGTGGACATGGAAGTGGATGGCCGCGAGAGTTTCGACAAGCTCTCCGCCGAGATAGCAAAGCGCCATGGGAAGGCGGCCTCCGCCTCGGGCGGTATGACGTCCTATACGGGGTCTCAAGTGGACATCCTCTTGTACTACGACGCCTCCAGGCGCGTGGGTGAGGTCAGCTATGTATTCAAAAATCTGCCGTGTCCGGTGGAGTAAACTATGGTACTGAAGCTTGTTCTTCGCGACGCGGTGTTCTGGACGGTGGTGGCGCTGGTCACTGTGCTGGTGGGCGGGGCCGCGCTTGTTAAAAACGACAGGCCCGGTTCCGAAGGCTCGGCACCCCTGGCCGGTGCCGCCTCCAGCCTGTCCGCCGCCGATGATCCTGTGGTGTACGCCATAGTGAACGGCACCTTCCCCAAGGTGGACAGCCAGCTCACGCTGGGCCAGGCCTTCTCCAGGTACCGCTGGTTCAAAGGCCAGCCCAAATGGATAGGCAAGGGGCAGCCGCCTTCCAGAACAGTGCTTGTGAGCGTCCCCCTGAAGCTTTCCGCTGAAGCCGCGGAACTCGGCGTGGGGTCCGGGGCGGCCATGATTTTTTATGCGGCGGAATTCGGGCTCTCGGGTGATTCCAAGTCCTTCCGTCCGATTTCCAGTGCGGTGGAAGTGCGCGATGGTTCGAACAAGCTGATCGCCCGGGTGCCTGACCCCGAGTTTATCCTGGTTCGCCGCGTTATGCGCGATGTGGAACCCGGGGTAAGCTTGAAGGGCGGCGTGGCCAAAGGACGTTGATGCAGTCAGTTCTGTGTCTGGATATTGGCAGCGGCACCCAGGATGCCCTGTACTGGACCGACGCAAAAAACCTGGAGAACTGTCCCAAGTTCGTTCTGCCCTCTCCGGCCAAGCTTGTGGCCGAGCGCATCAGGCGTCTCACGGTTCAGGGAAGCCCAATATATCTTTGCGGCTGTAATATGGGGGGCGGCTTTTTCGGCGCGGTTCGCAAGCATTTGGGCGGGGGCCTGGCCGTGGCCGCGCATCCCGAAGCGGCCCTGGCCTTGTCCGACGACCCGCCGTCACTGGCCCGGCACGGCATCGTTCTGTCCGATTCCTGTCCCAAGGCGCATGTCCCGGTGCATCTTGCCGATTACGATCCGGGATTCTGGCACGGCCTGCTGGCCCAGGTTGGCCTTGAACCGCCGGATGTGGTTCTGGCCTGTGCCCAGGATCATGGGCACCACCCAGGCGCGTCCAGCCGGGTGGGCCGTTTCGGGCTGTGGGAGCGGTTCCTGGCCGGGACGTCGGGACGCCTTGAAGACCTGCTCTACCAGTTGCCGCCTGTTGAACTCACCCGTCTGGCCGCCCTGCAGCGTTCAACCGGCGGTGGGCCGGTGATGGACACTGGTCCGGCAGCGGCTCTTGGCGTGCTCTTCGATCCCGGCATCGAGGTCAGGGTCAGCAAGCGGGGGGCGCTCATCGTCAACATGGGCAACAGCCATGTTTTGGGGCTTCTGGTCTTTCAGGGCCGCCTGGCCGGGGTGTACGAGCACCACACCGGGCTGCTTTCCCCGGATGAGCTGGTCCGGCATCTTGAGCGCTTCAGGAAGGGGGAACTTGTCAACGAAGAGGTCTTCGCGTCCGGGGGACACGGCTGCACGGTAATGGAGCGTCCGTGCGCATTCGAGGATGTTTTCGTTATCGGGCCCAGGCGGGGGGAATTGGCTGGGTTGGAGGCCGAGCATCCGGCCCCGGGAGGAGACATGATGCTCACCGGGTGCTTCGGGCTCCTCAAGGCTTGGCGGAATCTGCAGGGGGAGTAGGGGCGAGCGTTTTCATGGACCCCCTGGGAATCTGTTCCCAGAATTCCCGGTCCAGATCGCGGCGAAAACTCCAGGGCTTGTCCGGATCGTCATAGTCGCTCACCCACGTTTGGGTGGGTTGCCCGGACCTTGTGCGCACCAGGAACCTGGCCATGGTCCTGGAGGACTTGGGCGTGGAGCCGGTGCGGAAAATGGAGTTGTCCGGGCCATCCGACCTGTCGTTGCCGAACTTTTCGAAATCCTCGATGGTGAATTTCTTTTGCCCGGCAAGGAGCTCCTGGATGCGCTCCAAACGTGCCTGGCTGCTGGGGCCGACTTTCATGTTCATGGGGCCAAGTTCCGGGGATATGTAATGATTAGTGTGCGCCAGCGTCCCCTGGGCCGTCTCGCGCCAGGCCACCTTGCCGCCCGCCCCGACTTCCACCCAGGCTGTTTTGGCAGCGTCTGAGAGCATGTACATCACCGGCGCGTGCCCAGCGAACCAGTCCATATGGGCCAAGGCTTCGTCCACGTCTTTTGAGTTGGCCAGAATCTTGGCCATGAGCGACTTCACCCGGGAGGGGACGTCCCGTTCCGCGCGGGGCAGGCTGCCGGCCGTTGCCCCCACCATGGCCAGACCCGTCTCGTTCACGCCTGCCACCAGCCGTTCCCGCTCCTTCACCAAGGCGTAAAATCCCAGATAAGCAAATCCTTGTTCTGGACGGACCAGGACGAGGCGCCCTTGAGAGTCCGGGCTGAAATCACGGTTCTTGGCGAGGATGGTGCCGCCGCCGGCCGAGTCGCCCGAGGCGGACCAAAGGGTGCAGGCCGGAGCCTGCGCGGAGGAGAGCAGGGCCCAGGCGAGGACCGCCGTAACCGCTGCGATGCGGGCAGCCCTTGCCTGAGACAAAGTGCTGGGGGTGGCCATGGTGTCAGTACGACGGTCTTGTGCTCATCCCAAAAAGGCCGCAACCGTAGTCAGTCTGGGAAGATCTCCCCAGCGACCTTCCCTCCAGGATCAGCCGAAGGTGCAGATGTACTGCGCCAGGCCGTCTTCCACCGCCATCTCAAAGGAGGTGTTGGCCGGTATGTGGAAGGACTGGCCGGGACCGTAAACTCCCCACTCGTCCTCGCCATCCACTTTGGCTCTCACTCTTCCTGCCGTGATTTCCATGATCTCCGGGTCACCCGTGGTGAAGGTGTATGTTCCGGGTTGGCACACGCCAAGGGAGCGGCGCTTCCCGGACTCGTCCAGGAAGGAATGGCTGACCACCTTGCCCTGGAAGAAGACGTTGGCCAGGGCTTTTACCGTGACTTTTTCGAATGACTCGGGAGAACTCATGGGCAAGACCTTCCTTGATGTGTACGGTCTGTGGAAACGAAGTCTAACAATGGGCGCCGCAGTCGTAACTGATGGGCCCGAGGCAACCCTGAAGGAGCCTGCCGATCTTGAACTGGTGCCCGGCCAGGGGAAAGGTTTCCGGGGAATCCTGGCCGAAAGCGATTCTGCCCGGATGAAATGAAATCCGCAAGGCCTTGGTGTCCATCATGTTCTCATCGCACAGGCTGGGTACTTTGCCGGGGGAGAACAGGAGCGTCCTGCCGTCCGGAGAGGAGATTTCCACCGTGTTGAGAGGCGTGGCGATGCCTGTCACGGAGCCGTCCTGGTGGAAGGCAAGCGAACCCAGGTCCCCGTGGATGCCAAGCGCGTCCGGGTCGAATGCCTCCATATCTCCCAGAGGAGTCGGGACCTGGATCATCTTGCCGGGCTCGAAGGAACGCAACGCACCGTTTTTGTGAAAAGCCAGGCCTATGCGGGCGGTCTGGCGGCCAATCGGTGTGTCGATTTCCACGGTGTCGCCGGGCCAGAGGGTGATGCTGCGAAGTGACCCCGAGGGGTAGAACTGCACGTTCACGATCCGTGCGGTCACGGCTCCGGCCGGGGTGGAGATGGTAAGCGGGGCGGCCAGGGCGGCTTCCTCCTTTTCGCTCCAGTATCCAGATAGCTTGCCGTTTAAGGGGAACACCCGCCGCAGGCTGCCGCAGGGATAGAACGTGAGGAGCTCAGCGCCGATCCGCCCTGCGGGGGTGGATACTTCAGTCCGCTCCTCCAATGCGATGGACTTGAGCGTTCCGTTGGGATGAAACTCGATTGGTTCAACCTTGGGCCGGCGCATGTCGTCGGTGGTGTGCTGAGCCGTAAAGGTGCCGAGCGGTGTTGTGACCCTGACTGCTCCTGAAGGGGTACAGGATGTGGCAAAGCCTGACGGACCGGTCTCCACGAAATCCACGGGGCCGATGGGGCCGTATTTTGTCTGTATGGTGTTCACGGTATTCCTCTCTGTGGGAATAAGATGACAAGTTTTCGAAAATTGTCAATTTTTGGCTAAGTCCCGGAAGGATTGGACTTCGAAAAAATGCCAAATGCTAACTGCCCAAAAAACATGCGAAAGATTCCTCTAACCGTTGAAATGCTTTTGACTTGCGGATAAGAGGCTTTCATGCCGCAAAAGTCGATCCTCTTCGTGGCCCACGCCCACACCATCACCGCCCTGTTCTCGAAGTTCAAGGAAGCCGGGGTGGAAGCGGGCATAGCGGACAGCCTGTCCGGCGCTCTAGCCTTTTTAAAGAAGACCAGGCCGTCCGTGGTCTTCACCCAGGCCAAGATAGGCGGGGCATATCATGCGAGCGCTTTGCTGGCCGCAGCGCGAGAATCGGACGACTTTCCTCCGGTGATAGTCTTCACGGACCGGGGCTCGCCCCAGGAGGCCCAGGCCTTTCTGGAACAGGGCGCCAGGGACTACTGGCTGGAACCCCTGGCCTGGGAAAAAGTGGAGGCCGTACTCCCTGAAGACGAAGGCGATGATGCGGAGAGTGAGGAACACGCCGCCGAACAAGTCAGCCCCACGCAAAAAACGGCCATCCCCCCCCAGCCTGTCCAGGCACCTCAAAGGGCAGCATCTTCCCCAGGCATTTCAGGAGAGCGTTTCGCCATAATAGGCGCGCATCCGGCAATTATGCGCGTGCTGGCCCTGGCCAAACAGGTGGCCAAATCCAAGGCCACGGTGCTCATCTCCGGCGAATCAGGCTCGGGCAAGGAAATGTTCGCTAGGTTCCTGCACGCCCATTCCGACAGGGCGGCAAAGCCCTTCGTGGCGCTCAACTGCGCGGCACTGCCGGAACATCTGTTGGAAAGCGAGCTCTTCGGCCACGAAAGGGGGGCATTTACCGGCGCCATCGCCCGCAAGCTCGGCAAGTTCGAGCTGGCATCCGGCGGCACTATTTTGCTTGACGAAATTTCAGAGATGGATCTGGGCCTGCAGGCCAAGCTTTTGCGTGTGCTTCAGGAGGGGGAATTCGACCGCGTGGGCGGCATGGAAACCGTGAAGGTCGACGTGCGCGTCCTGGCCACCACCAACCGCAGGCTGGAGCAGTATGTGGAGGAGGGCAAGTTCCGCCAGGACCTCTACTACCGCCTGAATGTGATCCCGCTCAAGCTGCCGGCCCTGAGAGAACGCGGACAAGACGTCCTTTTTCTGGCGTCCTTTTTTGTGGATAAATTCCGCAAGGCCTACGGGTTGGGGAACCTGGCGTTTTCGGTGGAAGCCCGGGACTGGCTTTTGTCCTACGAATGGCCTGGAAATGTCCGTGAGTTGCAGAACCTGATGGAGCGCGCCGTGCTCCTGGCCGGGAACGGTCCCATTGAAAAGGTCCATTTCCTGCTGGAAGGCGAAGAGTTCCCCTTGATCGAGGAACCGCCGGTGTCCATGGAACTGGTGTCCTCGATCGCCGATGAGGCCGTGCAGGAGCAGGCCAGCGGCCTGGCGCAGATGCCCCAGGGCGTTGTGCCGCTGGATGTTCTGGAACGGGAGATGATTTTAAGAAGCCTGGGGCAGACCTCGGGCAACCGCACCCAGGCCGCCCAGCTCCTGGGCATCTCGGTGCGCACCCTGCGCAACAAGTTAAACGAGTATCGCCAACTGGGCATGGTCATCGAGTAGTTTCCCCTGGGCCACCGCGCCTTCCTTCGCAGTTCATTCCCAGGCATTCCATAACCAAAGAAAGTTTGTCTTGAGGATTGCCCTTTCAAAAGTGCCGGGATCGACGCAGCCGTATATCCCTGCTTGATGGTGCGCTATGAAGGGCACGGATTAGCGCAATCCCCACTCGGCCGCACGCGCTCTTTATGTGCGCCTCAATGCTGCCCGTAGTTGTCCAGGTGAAGGGCGGCTTGGCCTTTGCCGCATAGAGTTGGTGTCTTGGGAGAGTCAGGCGTTGGCGTGACATGGCTTGCCGCGCCGCTGGGGCAAACGCTATTTTGTGTTGCGAACTGCGTTCTCGCGAGTACCGAAGCATTTGATGAAAGTCAGGGTCTGCTCGGCTGTCAGGGGCTGAGAGATGCTGCTCCCCTGGATGCCAAGGCACTCCAGGCTGGCCAGAATGCCGGCGGTCTCCTCGTTGTCCACTCCCTCGGCGACCACCGACAGGTCGAGAGTTTTGGCTATGGACATCAGGGAGTTGAGAAGTTCCTTGGACTTCTGGGGCGGCTGGTGCGTGAGTTTGGAAGGGTCAATGGTTACGCTCTCGAAGAGCGAGGTAGTACCGCCTTGGATTGTGAAGAATCGCTCCCCGAAGTTTCCGATGGAGAGGTGCACACCCCTGGCCTTGAGTTTGGACAGCTGGGAAGCGAGAGCTTCTCCGCCAGCGATCAGCGTGTCCTCGGGAATTTCCAGGCGCAGTACCCCGCCCATGACCCTGGTCCGCTCCAGCAGGTTCAATACGGACTGCGCTATATCCGCAGGCAGAAGTCTGGAGAATCTGAGCTTCATGGAAACAGAGAGCTTCTTGAAAGCGGACGTTTCCTTTCTCCAGGAGCGCAAGCTTTCCAAGGCCATTTCCAGGGTGACTATCCACAGGGGCCAGGCCACGCCTTCTTTGTCCGCAAGCTCCAGAAGTTCGTCGCCCCTAAGCTGGCCCCATTGTTTCGAACGCCAGGTTGGCACGGCCTCAAAGCCGCTCAAGCGCGAATCCATAAACGAGAAGGTGGGTAAAAAGAGGACACCTGTGCCGCCGTTCTCCACGGCGCGGCGCAGGCCGGTGCGCAAAGTGGCTTGCTTTCTTGCCCGCCCGCTCATCTTGGCGTTGAAAACCTTTATTTGGTTTCGTCCGGCCTCCTTGGCCGTGTGCATGGCCGTGTTGGCCATCTTGACGAGGTTGTCCGGACTGATCAATCGCACCGGACCGAACACCAAGCCGAAGCTTCCGGTCACAGTCACAGAATGGCCGTCAATATCGAAGGGTTTGGCCAGGGTTTGGCGCACCCGCTTCATCACGCGGACAGCTTCGGCGGGTCCAGAAAGCTCTTCCAAGAAAATCACGAATTCGTCGCCGCCGAAGCGGGCCACGGTGTCCATCTGCCTGACAGATTCAAGAATCCGCTTCCCGACGCGGGTGAGGAGCTTGTCTCCTGTGTCGTGTCCCAAGGTGTCGTTGACCTGCTTGAATTTATCAAGATCCATGAAGGCCACGGCGTAGCAGATATCACTGCGTCTGCGGGACCGGTGGATGGCCTGCTGGATGCGGTCGAGCATGAGGGTCCGGTTGGGGAGCCCGGTGAGCGGGTCGTGCAGGGCCTGGTGCTTGAGCTCTTCTTCAACTTTTCTGCGGCGGCCTATTTCATTGGTGAGGGTTCGCTGCGATTTTTCCAGATCCCGCACCTTGGCCTTGAGTTCGGAGTTTGTCTGGCGCAGCAACCCGTAGAGTTCAAGACCTTCCAGCAGCGACGCAGAGCCTCTGAGCACGATGGTGAGCAAAGTGAGCGAACTGTCGGTGATGGTCCTGATGTTTTGGTCTGTCCAACCGAGAAAGACGCCCCGGATGCGCGAAGCGGTGGTCAGGGAGTGAAGCAGGAGCTGTCCCTTCATGCCCGAAGGAGTAGTAAACACGGCCCGCTTTCTCTGCAGGGCCCACGCTGCCGAACCGCTTTCCACCAGCAGGCGCATCTGTTCTTCCATGAGGGCCGTTTTGGCCGGGGGGTGACAGCGAGCCAGGTAGAGATCTCCACTGGGTTCCCGCAACAAAAAGAAGGCCAGGGCTCTGAACTTCAGGAGTTTTTTCAGCCTGTGGGTGGTTTCTGACAGGACCTGCGTGACGGTGGCGAGCGGCTTCACCCCCTCGGGAATGCCGAGGGTGGCGGCCATTTCCAGAGAATCCAGGGTATGGCGGTAGGCCTCTTCGAGGAAGGCCAGGCGCTCCTTGATGGGGGATGCCTTAGACTGCCTTGATGTTTTCGGCATCGTTTCCTGACAGAAGTATCTGCCCTATGTCGTCGAGTTGCCGTTGCGCCTGTGCCGCTGCGGCACCAAGGGCGCTTTTGGGAATATTGAGGTGGTCCCAAACCGCCGGCTGGAGTGGGGGGGCCAGCGGGGAACCGCTTTGGCCAAGTCCGATGGACAAGGCCAGGATGTCGGCAAGGTGGATCAAGGCGGCATCCTGGTGGATGCCGCGCACTCCGGGCTGGTGGTGTTCGCCCACGGCCCTTTCCAAAGATGTGGGGAATTTCCAGCTGGCCAGAAGCCTGCCGCCGAGCATGGCATGGTCAAAGGACCACATGTCCCTTTCCACTTCGTACAGCGGCCGCCCTTCAGCTTTGGCCATGGCGATGGTCTGGGCCACGTGCCCAGGATGATCCTTGAGCATCACCAGCCTGCCGATGTCGTGCAGCAGACCGGCCACGAAGCACCTTTCCTCGTTGGGATGGCCCGCGTTCACCGCCAAAAGCCGGGCCAAAACCCCGCAGGCCAGACTGTGTTCCCAGAACGAGTGCATATCCAATACTTCCCTGGGGATGGATCCGAAAATACTGATCAAGGAGACCCCGAGGGCCAGGCTGGTGAGCCGGTTGGCCCCGACGATGGTGACCGCCCTGCCGATGGTCTCAATGGGTTCGGGGAAGCCGTAAAGCGCGGAGTTCACAAGCTTGAGGAGCTTTGCGGATAAAGCCGTATCCTTGCTTATTATCTCGGCCACGTAGGCATAGGAGACGTTGGGATTTTTAAGGGCGTCCAAAGCCTGGATCACGATGTTCGGCAAGGACGCCAGTTTGACCGAGCCGTTGGCCAGCCGGGTGAGGTCGGGCCGTTTCCTGGGTTCCGGAGTGGAGCTTACTGTAGCCGAGCGGGAATTGGGGGTAATCGTGCCGGCCTGCACGAGGTTTATGAAGGTAATTCTTTTGAGTTCCTTCACTGCCGGGTGGTTCTGGTCGGAGAGGCTCAAGCGGCGATTGGTTTCCTCCCAGGCCGCTTTTGCCAGGCCAGGGTCCAGGGCGTGGACGCGTTCGCGGTCGAGAGTCTCCTGGTCCACCCCGTCTATCAGTGTCTCGGTCACCCCCCAGAACTTGAGGGTCTGGATGGAGAGTTCATCAAGGGTGAGCCCCATGGAGAAGAGGAGTCTGCCCTGGCGGCTGCGCACATCGCTCGAGAGCACCATG
The DNA here is from genome assembly GCA_016208105.1 of Desulfovibrio sp. Taxonomy (NCBI): domain Bacteria; kingdom Pseudomonadati; phylum Thermodesulfobacteriota; class Desulfovibrionia; order Desulfovibrionales; family Desulfovibrionaceae; genus Desulfovibrio; species Desulfovibrio sp. The sequence continues at coordinate 24,787 of JACQYS010000020.1, read as the reverse complement.
CCAGGAATCAAATCCTCAATGTAGACCGTGCCCATAAGCCTCCGCAGGAAAATATCAATAAGAAAGAGGTGAAAGAGCTTAACAACGTCTGAGTCCCTCTGGCAAGCGTCGTGGCATTTGCAGTCGAAAACGATTGGGGTTATTCCCCGCGCCATGGTCACGGCATCCACCTACAACATCCTGATGTACTCCCACGATACCTACGGGTTGGGCCATATCCGCCGGACAATGGCCATCGCCAAGCATTTGCGCGGTCGTGGAATGAACGTGCTCATTCTCACCGGCTCGCCCCTGGTCGGCCGGTTCGATTTTCCCGATGGTGTTGATTTTGTTCGCATACCGGGCATGATCAAAAAAACCAATGAGGAATACCTGCCCCTTTCCATTCGGTTAAGCGCCCGCCACGCCTTGAACATCCGCCGCAACATCATCGTGGCCACGGCCAAGGCCTTTCAACCGCATCTGTTCATTGTGGACAAGGCTCCGCTGGGGCTCAAGCGGGAGGTTCTGCCCACGCTTAAATGGATCAAGCGGCGCCTGCCACACTGCCGCACCATCCTGGGCCTTAGAGACATCATGGACGACGCGGAGTCCACGCGCAAGGAATGGCGGGAAAAGGGAATCTACGACGTACTGGACCAGTACTATTCGGAAATATGGGTCTACGGAAACCGCGAGTACTACGACTCCATAGCCGAGTACGATATCCCGAAGCGGGTGAGCGAGAAGATGGTCTTCACCGGCTACATCCCCCGGACATTGCCGAGACGGGGCAAGATGGCGGAAATGCTGGAGGAGGAGCGCCTTACCCACAAGGAACGCCTAGTGCTTGTAACCACCGGTGGCGGAGGGGACGGGTACCCGCTCATGGACTCCTATCTCACCATGCTCGAGAACATGGAGTGCCCTCCCTTCCGCTCCATTCTGGTCTCCGGGCCATTCATGCCCAAGCCCATGCGCGAGGAAGTGCACCGCAGGGCTCTCAAAGTTCGGGCCAGGTTCCACCATTTCCACCGCCGCATGGAGGCCCTGATGGGGCTGGCAGACGTGGTGGTCTCCATGGGAGGTTACAACACCACCTGCGAAATACTCTCCCTGGGAAAACCCTCCCTGGTTGTTCCCAGGGAGGAGCCCAGGCTGGAGCAGCGCATCAGGGCGGAGGTTTTCAAAGGCCACGGCCTCATCGAATACCTGCCCTGGTCGGAGCTCTCCCCGGAGAGCCTGGCCGAAAAGGTGACCGGACTGATCGCCAATCCAAAAGTCTGTTGCCACGGCATAGCGGATTTCAAGTTCACCGGGCTGGAGGTGATCTCGTCGCGCCTGGCGGAGTTCAGGGGGCTTCATCCATGACCGGTCCCATGGCGGAGCCGGTTCTCGGGATGATCCTCAAAGGCTATCCGCGCATTTCCGAGACGTTTATTTCCAACGAGATCGCCCTTCTCGAAGATGAGGGAGTGCGTATCCGCATCCTGTCCATGCGCCACCCCAGGGAAGACTTCACCCACGAGTCCGTGAAGCGCATCCGGGCCAGGGTGGACTACATCCCCGAGACCATCACCGGGCACGTGTTGAAATTAACGGCCGCCAATCTGGCCTGCCTGGTGCGCTCACCCGGACGCTACCTGAAGGGGCTGGCCGAGATGCTCAGGCGGTTGGCGGTTACGCGAAAGGCGGCCACGGCCAAGCATCTGCTTCAGGCCGGGTATCTGGCCGCCAAGGTTCTTCCGGGGTCCGGCATCACGCACCTGCACGCCCATTTCGCCCATTCGCCCACGTCCGTTGCGGTCTTCTTGAGCATCCTCACCGGCCTGCCCTACAGTTTCACGGCCCACGCCAAGGATATCTACACCCAGGACCCGGCGAGGCTTTCCGGAAAGATCGCCAACGCCCGCTTCGTGGCCACGTGCACCGGCTACAACAAGGAATACCTGGACAAACTAAACCCCAACGGCACCTCCATCCATCGTGTCTACCACGGCATAGACCTGGCGCTGTTTTCCCCGGGACCCGTGCGTATGGATGCTTCGCCCCCGTACGAGATACTCACCGTGGCCAGGCTCACCGCGAAAAAGGGGTTGCCCACGGTCTTGCGCGCCCTGGCCGGACTTGCCGAGCAGGGGATACCCTTCAGACATGTGCTCATCGGTTCGGGCGAGGAGAAGGACAATCTGAAGCGCCTGGCCCGGGAACTGGGCATCGCGGATCGCATCGAGTGGCTTGGCACCAAGCCCCACGACGTGGTGGTGGCACATTTACAGCGTGCCGATCTCTTTCTGCTCGGCTGCGAAGTGAGCCCCAACGGGGACCGGGACGGCATCCCCAACGTGCTCGTGGAGGCCATGGCCATGGGCGTCCCGGTGGCGGCCACGGCCGTCTCGGCCATTCCGGAATTGATCGAAAGCGGGGAGCACGGCCTGCTTTCCCAACCGGGCGATCATCATGCGTTGGCCCGGTCTGCTAAGCGGCTTCTCGCGGACCCCGAACTGCGCGCCCGGGTGATACCCCAGGCCAGGCAGCGGGTGCTTGATCACTTCGATAACCGCAGGCTCGTGGGGGAGCTGGCCGCAATCTTCCGCGCCCACATGTCATGAAGCTTGCCTTCTACGCCCCGTTCAAGCCCCTGGACCATCCGCGCCCCTCGGGTGACCTGACCACCGCCTTGGGGCTTACCCGCTTTCTCACGGCCAGAGGCCACAACGTGGAGGTGGCCAGCGGGTTTCGCGCGAGGAACCTGACTTCCAAACCGTGGCTGTGGCTCTCCGCGGCGATGGAAGCCGTGAAGGCAGGCCAGATCCGGGCGGACGTGTGGCTCACCCATCACGCCTATTATAAATCTCCCGACGTGATCGGGCCGTGGGCGTCCAAACGTATGGGCGTGCCCTATGCCATTTTCCAGGGAATCTACTCCACCAAGCGCCGCAAGAGCTTTTCCACCAGGCTGGGCTTCGAACTCAATCGGCTGAGTCTTCTGGCTGCGGATGTGGTGTTCTCCAACCGCCGCCTGGACATGGAGAACCTTCGCCGTCTGCTTCCGGAAAAGCGCCTGTGCTACGTGGCCCCCGGAATCGACCCGGGCGCGTTCACGCGCGACCCGGAAGCTGGAGAGAAACTGAGGGTAAGCTGGGGGGCGGGCGAGCGTCCGGTCATCTTGAGCGTGGCCATGTTTCGCAATGACGTGAAATCGCAGGGACTACGCTATCTCATCACCAGCCTTGGGCGTCTCGACAGGGACTTCCTGCTCGTTCTGGCCGGTGACGGCGAGACCCGCCGTGAGCTTGAGGCACTTGCCGGCGTTCACCTCCCGGGCCGGACGGTGTTTTTGGGCCAGATTCCCAGGCAAAAGCTCTATGAGGTGTATTCCGGTGCGGATCTGTTCGTCTTCCCGGGTATACGCGAAAGCCTGGGCATGGTGTACCTGGAAGCCCAGGCCTCTGGAGTGCCCGTGGTGGCCTTTGACAACGGCGGCATACCAGAGGTGACCAGGCCCGGAGAAACCGCACTGCTGACCCCGCCGTTCGACGACGACGCTTTCCTGCACGCTGTGTCCACGCTCCTGGATTCCCCTGACATGCGCCGGACCATGGCGGAGGCCGCGGCCAAGTACGTCAGGGAGTGCCATGACGCTGCGGCCAATTTTTCAGTGGTGGAGGAGCGTCTCCTCGAACTTGCAAGGGGGCATGCGTGACCAGACTGGCGATCATCCGTCACGGCGAGACGCAGTGGAACGTCGCGGGCCGCATCCAGGGTCAGAGCGACTCGCCGCTCACACCAGGCGGGGAAGAGGCGGTCCGGGGGTGGTCAAAAACTCTTGGCGGGTACGATTTCTCCGCCCTGTATGCGAGCCCTCTGGGGCGTGCCATGCGAACAGCCGAGCTTGTTGGGGCCGGATTGGGGCTTGCCCCCGTGCCCAAGCCCGGCCTCGAGGAGCAGGCCTTCGGAGAGTGGACGGGAGGGATAATATCCGAACTCAGGGCGTCCGGGGAGCTTTCGCGCCAAGAAGCCCTTGGCTGGGCCTTTACCCCGCCTGGAGGGGAAGACAGGCAAACAGTGCTCCTAAGAGCCTGGAAGTGCCTTCTGGAGCTAGCACAGCGCCACGCGGGGCAATCCATCCTGGCAGTGACCCACGAAGGGGTCATTCGGGCCGTTCTGTATGCTCTCAAGGGGCGTGATTATCTGCCAAGCGAACCCAAGATCATAGCCCCAAGGTCCCTGCACGTCCTGCGGGCCCACGGCGGCTGTCTTCGCATCGAGGATTGGAACCTCTCGCTATGACCATCGCCTTTTATTGCCAGCATGTTCTGGGTCTCGGCCATTTCATGCGCAGCCTGGCCATTGTGCGGTCCCTGGCCCCGCACAGGACGGTTTTCGTCACCGGCGGCCCGGATGTTCCGGGAGATCTCCCCCCCCATGTGGTCCATGAACGCCTTCCTGTATTGTCCATGGACGAGGAGTTTCAGGAAATCCTCTCCGACACCGATCTGGAGTCAGTGAAATCGAAACGCACGGCGAGGCTTTTCTCCATACTCGAGCGGGAGCGACCAGACGTTTTTGTGGTGGAGCTGTATCCGTTCGGGCGCAGGTCCTTCGAATTCGAACTTTTGCCTGTTCTGGAGGCCATCCGGCGCGGGGATTTCGGAGGCCCGGCTGTTTTGTGCAGCCTGCGCGATATCCTGGTGGAGAAGAAGGACCCTGAAAAGTACCAGACCAGGGTCATCGGAAAGCTGAACACGCTGTTCGACGGGTTGCTCATTCATTCCGATCCGCAGCTTTTTCCCTTGGAGGAATCGTTCCCACGCATGTCCGAGGTTATTGTGCCCGTGTTCTACACAGGGTTCGTAACCGAGAGACCGTCAGCCGGTGCGCGTGAACGGATGCGGGGCCAAATGGGCCTTGCGCCCAATGAAAAGCTTGTCGTTGCCAGCGCAGGTGGCGGCAAGGTCGGATCGGAACTGCTGTTTTCGGCCGTGGAGGCCTACCCCTTGCTCGAAGCCCAATTCCGGACTCGTCTTCAAATCTTCACAGGACCTTTTCTTGACGAAAAGGCCTATCAACGATTAGTGGCCCTTTCCTCCGCGCATGAGTTTGTTTCCGTGTCGCGGTTTTCCGGCAATTTTCTGGATGTATTGGCTGCAGCGGATGTTTCATTGTCTTTGGCCGGATACAACACCACAATGAACGTCCTGGCTTCCAACGTGCCCGCCCTGGTTTGGCCTTTCGCCCAGAACAGGGAACAGCGCACGCGAGCCGAGAGGCTTTCAAACCTGGGCGCTCTCGGTATCCTTGAAGCTTCCGACCTAGACCCGGGCAGGCTGGCAACCCTGGTAATCACCCAACTTCGAAGCGGCCCCCGGCCCTTGGAGGGCGGGTTCCGGCTCGACGGAGCGGCCGAGTCCGCGAGTCTCATCGTCTCGCGGAAATGGCGGACAGTTAACTTATAGAAGAGTACTCATGATTGTTTCCAATAATGTGTCGCCACTCTGGTTGAATCTTCCCGCAAACTATCGATCCCGGCTGGCCGAAACCATCGGGAAGGGATTGGATGATGCCCCTGCGGGCAAGACGACGGTTTTTTTCAGGGCCGACGACGTGGGCGTGCCTGGCAACTCCTTTAGCGCCATGGCTGAAGCGTTCAAGAACGGACAGGCCCCGCTGGGCATGGCCGTGGTTCCGGCATGGCTTACCACGAGCCGGTGGGTGGCCCTGCGAAAGGTGGCAGCCGGCAATGAGCTTTTCTGCTGGTGCCAGCACGGGTGGAGGCACATGAATTTCGAGGCTCCTGGCGCAAAAAAACGCGAATTCGGCCAGGCCCGGCCGGCACGGGAAAAGCGCCAGGATCTGGCCAAGGGGTTTGGCCGCCTGCGTGACATCCTTCAGAAGGATTTCACTCCGGTGTTTGTTCCTCCTTGGAACCGGTGCGACGGGGAGTCACTGGCCGCCATGCCCGGTATCGGGTTCAAAGGTGTTTCCCGAACCGTGGGAGCCGGGCCGGAGACTCCTGCCGGCCTCCCGGATTTCCCCATCCGTATGGACATTCACACCAGGAAAGAAACCGATCCGGTCGCGTCGCTCGAAGCAATGCTTGAGGAACTGCGCGCTGGCCTTGCCAGCGGTCAGTGCGGGATAATGCTTCACCACCAGAGGATGAACCAGGCCTCTCTCGATTTCTTAAGCGTGCTGATTAAGGAGCTGGGGGCGCAGCCCCAGGTGGAATTCGCGCATTTCGGCCATCTGATCGGCTAGCCCGTTTTTCAAGCCACGCTGGCTCACAAGGGGATCATTCGCGATCCCCTTTTTTTCTTGATGCCAGGTCAAACATGCACAAAGAGGGCGTCAGCTGAGAGTATGGCGCCGGATGTGTCGAACCAGGGATTATAGAGGCCGTCGATGGTGAACCCACTCTCCAGCATCCACTGAGTCACTTCATTTTCCAGGGGCTGCCCCACGTAGAGGTCTGAAAAGGACACCTCGCACAGGACCGCCCGAACTCCGGCAAGCAATGCCTGAGCCCCTTTGAGGGCTTCCAGTTCGAACCCCTGAAGATCGAGTTTTATGATGTCCGGTGGGGACGCGAGCTGGTCGTCCAGGCGGACCACCTCCACGCAAACAGTCTGGGCTACCTCCATGGGTTTGTCCGGATGTTTGCTTCGTATTCCGCTTGGTTCAAGCAGCGACGAACAGGTCGCGCTCTCGAGAATGTTCAGGGTCAGGGCTGCGGCCTGCGAGCCCAGGGCGAGGGCGCGGACCTCTACGCGGCTTTCCCCTGCGAACCTCTTGACCAGTTTGCGAGCCAAACGGGGGATGGGTTCGAAGGCAAAGACGGACGCCTTTGGAAACAAGTCCAGGAATCTTGCCGTGGTTCTGCCCTTGTTGGCCCCTCCGTCGACAATCACGGCGACGTCAGGGCCCAGAAGGCTTGCCAACCGGACATACGGGTCTATCTTTGAGTGAATGGTAGGGAGGTGGTGGCTCATGCCTTCATGCTACCATGGCGAGAAGATTTGGAAAACATAATTTGACTTTGATAATCATTATCACTATAGCTCATCCAACGAAGCACTCGGGTACGGGGGAATAATTGTCCCCTCCAAAGGGTGCAGGGAGGAGTTATGACCACGAAATCGACCATAGGATCAAAGTGCCGTCCGAGGGACATGTTCGCGACTCTTTTGAAGCCCATGGCTGAGGCCCAGAAGGCGACCTGCGGTGGCGGGTGCCGGGCCAAGGCTTTGACGAACCTCAACCGCGAAGGAATGGCCGCATGCCAGACAGGCGACCTGGAAGAAGCGGGTAGGCTTCTTGCCCAAGGGATTTTGCTTGCGCGAAAAGCTGGCGTGTCCATGTACGAAGCGAAGCTGCGCAACAACCTTGGCCTGGTGCATCTGCTCGCGGCCAGGCCGAGCGAGGCGGCCAGCGAATTCGGCCAGGCCTTGGTTCTTGTGGAGAACAAACTCGGGAGGGACAATTCCCTTTTCAAGCGGATAGAGAACAATCTGAGCCAGGCGTCCAGCGCATGATTCCAAAAAGGACTGTGCAGGAGCATGCAGGGCGGCATCATTCCCGCCCTGTGTACTCTCTCGCTTGCAAGGCAGTATGAGCGATATCTGCTGAGGGGAGGTGGAGGATTGAGGGCTAATAAATTGAGGGATAGTAAAATTACTAAAACCGCAAACCGGTAAAAATTTACCGAATCGTCAACTAGTCTTCTGGATTGTTCCGCGAGAAAGCCTGGTCGGCATGCAGGACGGACATGGTGAAAATCCCTTTTCCGTCCTTTTGGTCAAAGACCAGCGAGCCCCCCATGGTGCGCAGCAGCCTGTAGCAGAAAGGCAGGCCGATTGATTCCCCGCCTTCGTCGAAAGGCAGGAAGACCTTTTCCACATCCTCCACGGGTTTCACCTGAGCCCCGCCTACCTCTATATGAAGAAAACGCTCGCTGGAGAACATCCGGATCCACATGGTGCCCTTGGGAGGCAGCGACGCCAAGGTGGCCCGTATGAGGTTGATGACGATCTGGGTGAGAAGGTCCGGATCTTCCTCCACCTGGGAGTTCGGAAGTTCCATATCCAGTTCTAGCAAGACGTTGTTCGCCTCAATTTCCGGAGCGAGAAGCTCCAGGCAGTCGCGAACCACTGTGGTGAGCTGGATCGAAGCCCTGTGCATGCGTACGGGGCTCAGATAATCACGTATGCGGTCGAGGATTTTCTCCAGCCTCTGAGCCTCTCCGAAGATGATCTCGGCTTCCGGTTGGCCGGGTTCCTTTTTGAGAAGGCTCCTGGCGAACCCGCCGATGGCCACCAGCGGGTTGCGGATTTCGTGGGCCACTTCCGCTGAAATCGCACCCAGGGTCTTCACCTTTTCCTTTTGCACCAGGAATTTCTCCAGCATCAGCCTGTCAGTGATGTCGAGTATGACTCCCTCGACCCCGGAGAGGGCGGCGCCGCTGGGGCAGGTGGTCTGCGGGATGGATTTGATGATGCCGTGAACGGTTCTTCCGGTCTTGTGGATCAGCCGGCAGGTTTTGGAGAACGCGCTGTCCTTGTCGGCCAGGTTCTGCATGAAGGCCAGACGGACGCGTTCGCGGTCGTCGAGGTGCACCCGCTCCAAGAGCCAGCTAGGCTCGGCCAAAGCCTCTTCCTGCGTGAATCCGAGCAGGTTCTGGCAGGCGCGGTTGACGAACTGCAGCTCAAGACTGGCGTCCAGGCTAAATATCACCAACGGGATGTTCTGGACCAGGTTGGTGTACCTGGCTTCCGCTATCCGCACCTGCCGGGCGAGCTCCCTGCGTTCCAGTGTGGCCGTGACCGCATGGTCCAGCAGGTCGAAGCTTTCGATGGGCTTGGTGATGTAGTCCCAGGCCCCAAGCCGAAACGCGCGGATAGCGTCCTGAAGATCGGCCCTGCCGGAGACGATGATCACCGGCGTATCGTTTCCCAGCGCCTTCATCTCTTCAAGAAAAGCAAGCCCGTCCATCACCGGCATGCGAAGGTCCAAGAGGATCAGGTCCGGCCGGTGCATCGTGAGCTGCTCAATCCCTTCCAGCCCGCTCGACGCCTGGAAGGCCGTATACCCGGAGTCTTCGATCCAGGCCGCAATGGTAGCCCTGACGGAGTAGTCGTCGTCTATGGTGAGGATCGACCGGGCTGGCGGAGTTGGATCGAGCATATGTGTTCCAGTCCGTTAATAGAGTATTCCACCCATTATTTCCACCAAACAAACGAGTATGGCAAGGGCGCGGACGAATATGAGGTCGTTTTTCTCGTTGTATGACGACTTCTAGCCAAAATGATATTTTTTGCAAAAGTTGTAAAAAAATGTCAGATGTTGGCGCATGTTGATGGCCAATTCATTTGTCAGAAATAATTGTATTTTTTAAAAATTGGTGAGCGTGCGACATTTTTGAACATGTTTTTACATTTTGTCTGAAAACAGAAAAAACTTGCAAAAGTGTAAAAACGTAGCTATCTGTTAACCCGTGCAGCCAAACCGGCGGGTCAGGCAGGAGACACCCGGGGCAAAGATGGCAGGCACGAGGCCGCCGGCAGGAAAGACCTGCTGGCGGGCCACCATCGAAAACAGGAGGGTTTTTCAAATGAACGCGGCGGACACAGCATTCATTCTTATCTCGGCGGCCCTGGTACTGTTGATGACTCCGGGGCTTGGTCTGTTCTACGGCGGCATGGTCCGCTCCAAAAACGTTTTGGGCACGCTCATGCACAGCTATGTGCTCATCGGGCTCATTTCCGTGGAGTGGGCCATCATCGGGTATTCCATGTCCTTCGGGTCGGATGTCAGCGGCATCGTCGGAGGGCTTGATTTTCTCAACCTCGCCGGTGTCGGGCAGACTCCCCATGAAACCTACGCCAACACCGTGCCCCACCTGGCCTTCATGGCCTTCCAGATGATGTTCGCGGTCATCACTCCCGCGCTCATCTCCGGAGCCTTTGCCGAGCGCATCAAATTCAGCGCGTTTCTCCTCTTCAGCCTCATCTGGGCCATCGCCATCTACAACCCTCTGGCCCACTGGGTCTGGGGCGGCGGCTGGCTCATGTCCATGGGTGCTCTGGACTTCGCTGGCGGCGCTGTGGTGCACATGAGCTCCGGCGCATCGGCCCTGGCCTTTGTCCTCTTCCTGGGCAAGCGCAAGAACTACGGCCGCGAGCCCTTCATTCCCCACAATCTTCCCATGACCATCCTGGGCGCTGGGCTCCTGTGGTTCGGCTGGTTCGGTTTCAACGCCGGCTCCGCCCTCACCGCCGGCGGGTTGGCTTCCTCGGCCTTCGTCACCACGCACCTGGCCGCTTCAGCCGCATCCCTCTCCTGGATTCTGGCGGAGTGGATGCATCGCGGGAAGCCCACCACCTTGGGTTTGGCATCCGGCGCCGTGGCCGGCCTCGTGGCCATCACCCCGGGCGCGGGTTTCGTGACCCCCATGGCTTCCATCGTCATCGGCCTGGTCGGTGGGGTGGTGTGCTACTTTGGGGTTAACATGAAGCACATGTTCAAGTATGATGATGCCCTGGATGTCGTGGGCGTGCATGGTCTCGGCGGAACCTGGGGCGCCCTCGCCACTGGCCTCTTCGCCTCCAAGGCCGTGAACGAGGCCGGAAACGACGGACTGTTCTTCGGCAACCCTGAGCAGCTTTGGATTCAGTTCGTCTCCGTGGTGGCCACCTGGGTGTTCTGCTTCGTGGGCACCATGGTCATTCTGGCGGTGGTCAACGCCATCGTGAAGGTCCGGGTGGGCGAGGAAGACGAGGACAAGGGCCTGGACGTGAGCCAGCACGGCGAAACCGGCTATCAGAATTAAGGAGCGTTCCCCATGCGTAAGATCGAAATAATCACCCGGCCCTACAAGCTGGAAGACATCAAGAAGGCCCTCACCGATGCTGGCGTAAAAGGGATGACCGTCTCCGAGGTCAAGGGCTTCGGGCGCCAGCGCGGCCATAAGGAAATCTACCGCGGAGCCGAGTATCAGGTGGATTTCGTGCCCAAGATCAAGCTCGAGCTGGTGATCGACTCCGGCCTGGTGCAGGCGGTGCTCAAGGCCGTGCAGGACGCCGCCCGGACCGGCGAAGTGGGCGACGGCAAGATATTCATCACGCCGGTGGAAGAGGTTGTGCGCATCCGTACCGGAGAAACCGGCAAGGACGCCATCTAACTGTAGCCAAGAGGGGGTCGCCCATGCGGCCCCCTCTTTTCTTTCATGCAGCCGTCCCCTTCCAAAGCGACCAGGCACCTGGAAAGGCAGCGCAAGGAGCTGCTTACGGACCTGGGCCCCGGATTCTGCCAAAAGTATTCAGAAGCCTACGACGAGTATTTCAAAGCCAGGATTGTGGAGATTCCTCCTCGCAAGACCGCTTTCGCTCTGGTGGCGGTAGGTGGCTACGCCAGGAGCGAATTGTGCCCCAGGTCGGACATCGACGCGCTGATCCTGTTTAAGGGGTCAGTTCCGGCAGAGGCCAAAGAGCTGGCCAAGGACGTCTTCTTCCCCCTGTGGGATCTGGGCGCGGACTTGGGCCACGGCGTGCGCTCGGTCGGCGAATGCCTGGATCTGGCCAAGAAGGACTGGCAGGTTTTCGCTTCGCTCCTGGATGCCCGCTTCCTGGCCGGCGACAAAAGCGTGTTCGACGAATTCGTAAACAAGCGCGACAGGAAGCTTCTTCCCGGGAGAGCCGAATCCTTCAAAAAATGGCTCGCGGAGCACAACCTCAAGCGCGCCGCCAGCTACGGCGACGCCTCGGGCATGCTGGAGCCGAACCTCAAGGAAGCCCTGGGCGGCCTGCGGGACGTACACCAGGTTCGCTGGCTGGAAGGGCTCTCCAAAAGAGATGGAGCGGGCCTGCCCGCCGAATGGCTCGACGTGTTGGAAGGGCACCTCGCCTTCTTGCTCATGGTTCGAAACCACCTGCATGTGCTGGCCGGCCGCAAGGAAGATCGGCTGAGCCTGGACTCGCAGAGGGAACTGGCGGGCAGGCTTGGATTCAAGGCCTCCGAAGGTGTTCTGGACGTGGAGGTGTTTCTGGCTGAACTCCACCGGGTAATGGCCGAGATACGAACCCTGCACCGCGCCCTCTGGCCGCTGCTTGCCACCAAAACACCCGGCAAGGCCGCCCCGGGAAAACCCCTGGGCGGCTCCATACTGCTTACCAACCAGGGGCTGGATTTCGACGCGTCATCATCCGGTCGCTCCGGGCCAGAGGATGTTCTGGACATATTCGGCCACGCCCTGAGGCTTGGGGAACCGCTGTCGCTTCCTGCGCGCAGGCGCATAGAGGGCGGCATTCAGGAGCTGAAAAGTTTCTCCGGAACAGCGGAGGGGGGCACGCGAGCCTTCGAACTCCTCCTGAAGGCCCTCATGGAACCTCACGGAGAGGCCGCCTTGGCGGATATGCTCGAAACCGGGGTTCTCGGGGCGATCATTCCGGAATTCGGACGCGTTCAAGACATGGTCCAGTATGACGTGTTCCACATCCATCCCGTGGGGCGCCACACCCTGGAAACCATCCTTGAACTGAGAAAGACCGCACAGCCAGATCATCCCTACCATGCCGTATATTCGCGGCTGCCCAACCCGGAGCGGCTTCTGCTCGGAGCCCTGTTTCACGATATCGGCAAGGGCCAAGGCGGGGCCCATTCCGAGAAGGGCGCGGACATGGCTCGCGAAGCCCTGACGCGCTTGGGGCTCGATGAAGAGACGATCTCGGACGTGGGCTTTTTGGTGCTCAGGCATCTGTTGCTGGCTGACACCGCCATGCGCCGCGACATTTCCGACCGCGACGTCCTGGCCGCCTGCGCCCAGCGGATCGGCACCGCGGACCGCCTCGACATGCTTCTTCTTCTCACCATGGCCGATTCCGTGGCCACGGGGCCATCCGCCTGGAACGATTGGAAGGCGAGCCTCATAGGCGGGCTGCACGCCCGGATCATGTCCGTGCTAGAAGGCGGGGGGCTCTTCGACGTCACGGACGCCCACGCCATGCTCGCACTGCGAGACAAGCTCCGGTCCAAGGCCAGGGGCATGTTCCCGGCCGAGGGCCTGGAAGCTTACCTGGACGCCATGCCTCCCAGATATCTGTTAAGCCGGGGTACGCAGGGCATTCTCACGGACCTGGGGCTTCTCTCCCAATTGGAGGCGGCCCTGGAGGAAGATTCCCGCATGCGTCCGGCCAGCAAGGCCGGACGGGGTGTGTCCGTTATCGAGACCGAGGCGAACAAAGCCGGAGACGGCTGGGGGGTAACCCTGGCGGCCAGGCATCAGCCGGGTCTTTTCGCCACCATGGCCGGAGTGCTGGCCCTGCATGGAGTCAATATCCGCTCGGCCGACTTCTATCTGTGGAGCGATTCCACGGAGATCCACACCTACCAGACGGCTCCTCTGCCGGAAACGCTCTTTGCCGAAGAGCTCTGGGCCAGGGTACGCCGGGCGGTGCGCTACGCGCTTACCGGGAAACTCTCGCTCGACTACCGCATTCAGGAAAAGCGTGCCTCGCCGCTTATGATCAAGGCACCGGACATGGGGATCCGCCCAAGGGTGTCGGTGGACAACTCCTCGTCCGAATATTTCACCACCGTGGAGGTGAGGGCCGCAGACCGGCTAGGCCTTCTCTATGACATTGCCGTTGCCTTCGATTCGCTCTCTCTGAACGTGCACATGGCCAAGATCGACACGCACGGGCTGGAAGTATTCGACGTATTCTACCTTCGCGGCGAAAAGGGGCGCAAGGTGACGGACCAATCCAGAATCGAGGAGATATCGAGCATCGTGCTGGCCAGCCTGGCCTGAAGTGGACTTTCTCCCTTGGCCTGGGGTAGGCTCATTGCAAGCTCCATTCGTCAAGGAGGATCCCATGGACCAGAGCAATTGTCCGCCTCGCTTGCCGCGTATCGGCGAGCAGGCCCCGGCTTTCGAGGCTGAATCCACTCATGGCATCATTCGCCTGGAGGACTTCGCGGGCTCCTGGCTCGTCTTCTTTTCCCATCCAGCCGACTTCACGCCGGTCTGCACCACGGAGTTTCTGGCTTTCGCGTCCATCCACCAGGACCTGCGCGCCAAGGGATGCGAACTGCTAGGGCTGTCCATCGACTCGGTGTTCTCCCATATCGCCTGGGTCAGACGCATCGAAGAGAAGTTCGGCGCCAAAATCGAGTTTCCGGTCATTGCCGACCTGTCCCGCCAGGTGGCGGAGCTCTACGGGATGATAATGCCTGGCGAATCCAAAACCGAGGCATCGCGTGCCGTGTTCGTCATTGATCCCAAACAGATGGTGCGGGCGGTGATCTATTACCCCCTGACCACGGGCAGGAACACGGACGAGATTGTGAGGCTTGTGGATGCGCTTAAAACCACGGACGAACACGCTGTGGCCACTCCGGCCAACTGGCGGCCCGGGGACAAGGTGATCGTTCCTCCGCCTCGCACCCAGGATGCCGCACAGGAGCGGGTTGGGGCGAAAGGTGTGGAGTGCCTGGACTGGTTTTTCTGCAAAAAGAGCTTGTAGGCGTGGCGTGCATCAAGCCCGACGGCAGCCTCACGGAAATTGGCCGGCAAGTGCTTGCGGGATTGCACGAGCATGGATCACCAGAAGCCGCGGCCCTCTCCACCGGACTGCCTCTCTACAGAATACGCATGGTTGCCAGAGTGCTCGAGGAAGCCGGGCTGGTCAGGGAGGAGCAGGGGTGGATGCAACTGACTTCCTCCGGAGAGGAGAAGCTTTCGGCTACACCAGCGGGTCACCCGTAATTGGGTAGTGGGTATGAATCATTCGCTCTGCAACCTGATTCCGGCGCATTTTGGGATTCTGAAAGAACCTGCCCGCGAGGTTTTGTAGAGATGCCAAAAGGTCTTAACGCCTTTGGCTGGGACCTAGGAGGGTACCCCCTGAGCCGTCATGGCGGACGGAGGGATACGGTGGTGAAGCTGATTCGGACATTTCTCTGCGGAGCATTGCTCATCGGATCAGTCCTGGCGCAGGGCCAGCCGGCCCGCGCCATGGACAAGCAGTCCGAGGCGCTCTACGGGGTGCAGGGAAGGCTCTCCGCCCCGCAAGACCCGGCAACGCCAGGTACTCCTATTGTATTCGGCACAGAGCATGTTCTTCAGGATGGGCTCTTCACCGTCAGAGTGACTCTGCACAGGGCATCTGGTTCAGACTACGAAATATCGGGAGTGCTGGCCTTGAATGATTCCAGCGACATCATCCGCTGGAGCAGCCGCAGGATTTTTCTCGTGCTTTTCGAAGGGGATACGGAGGTGGCAAAGGTCTATCTGCCGTCGTCGGAAACCACACGGCACGAGTTGAGATTCAAAAAAAGTTTTTCTGAGAAGAAAACGTTCACACGGTTTGAGCTGACCATCATCGGGGATATCCGGTTGGCCACCTGAACCGGAAATGCCGTCTTGATCGAGACTTTCGGCGGGACGTGGCTTCGGACAGGTAGCCACGATGCCTCCCGGTCAAGCACATTGGCGTGCCCCTGTTGCCGCCAATAAAAAAAGCCGCCCCGCATGCGCGGAGCGGCTCGGGTGGCAGCTGGTCGCCTTTAGGCGGCCATTTTCTTTTCCCAATTACGCAAGGCGAGCTTGAGAGCGCCGATGGTGAAGACGTCGCAGTCGTAATCTTCCTTCACGACTTCCAGATTGGGGCGAAGCTCCTGGTTGGTCAGGGGATAGAGTTCGTACACGGACTTGCCCTGCACCATGGAGATGAGCGCGGCCAGGCACTGGCGGCTGTAGAAGCAGCCTTCGGCCTTTCCTCCGGCCTCGACAACCACTTCATCGACAATACGAAGTTGAACGGTTATCGCCTTCTTGCATGTGGTGCATCCGTGAACACCTTCGGCATCACAATTATCGATTACACGAATCACGTCGGCAAACTTATCCTTCTTGTTGGACTTCATAGGAAAAACCTCAATGGGGTATATACAAAGGTTGCTACCAAGGAACCGGCTTACGTAAAGACGTATGCACAGCTCCAAGGCGGCGCAAGAGACTGGATGGAATAGGACCAATAGGTTCAGTCGGGATGCGTCGCCACAAGCCTCACCACTGCCGGGGCCCTGATAGTCACCTCTCTTGGTGAGGTCAACGGAAAATACAGTAGGAAAAAGAGAAATTTGAAAATTCAGATTGAGACGAAGAGAAGCATCCTTTGCTTCCTGTTATAATGAATATGAAACAGGGCGAATTTGCAGTGCTTTTGCAGTCTTCTGCCATATCAGGCATAAACGGATTTCGTTCTGACTGTCATGCCGGGAAATCCCTCCCGTAAAGCCAAAAAAATTACCGCCCATTCAAGCACATCCGGCAAAAAGGGATTGCCAGATGGCCGTTGCGGTCATAGATGGCAGCGGAGTACTTGAGGATTGCCACCCAGTGAACAGAAAAAAAGACGCCTTCGTCTGCATCCGGTGCGCGGCCATGGGCCCGACCTGCTGCAGCCTTACCCCCGGTCAGGAGGATCTCTGTTTCCCCGTCTCGGAGATCGAACGGCAGCGCATAGTCGAATTCGGCCCCAAAAAGGGGGGGCTCACCGGAGCGCCCAATTCCAAAAGATTTCTGGACAACCTGATGCGTCTGTTTCCCCAGGACAGAAAGCACCTGGCCGCACTGTTCCCGGGTCATGGCGAGCATCTCCGCCTGGCCACGCATCCTGACGGACGGTGTTCGTTTCTAACCTCCTCGGGATGTGTGCTGCCCAGGGAGGCCAGACCGTATTATTGCCGTCTCTTCCCGTTTTGGGTATCGGCAGGGGCCGTCACGGCTTTCGAAGCAAAAGGGTGCGTGGCCTGTTCCGAGGGCCGCACGATCCATGGGATACTCCCCCTCATAGAAATGAGCAGGACTCTGGTCCTGGAGTTGCATGGCCGCATGCGCATGGCCTGGGGAATGGCCCCCGGCGACGATGGAGAAGAGCCAGGAAAGACCAGGGTGAGAGTAAAAAACGATGCGTAAACTACTGCTTATATTTGCTATTCTAATCGCTCTCGGTGTGGTGGGCGCGGGAGTCGGGCTGGTTGGCCTGTATTTCTGGGCGGCCAGTGATTTGCCGGGATTTAAGAATTTGACCGAATACAAGCCGCCTGTGGTGTCTACCGTGTACACCCGTGACGGTAAGGTGCTCGGCAACCTTTTTGCCGAAAAGCGCTTTTTGGCCAATCTTGGCGAAATGCACGCTTTCTTGCCCAAGGCCTTTCTGGCTGCCGAGGATTCTTCCTTCTACCAGCATGAAGGAGTTGATCCTCTGGCCATATTCCGGGCCTTCCTGAAGAATCTTCAGCACGGGGGAATGAAACAGGGCGGCTCCACCATCACCCAGCAGATCGTCAAACGGCTGCTGCTCACCCCGGAAAAGAGCCTGAAGCGCAAGATAAAGGAGGCCATCCTGGCCTACCGCCTCGAGCGCTACCTTACCAAGGATGAAATACTCACCATCTACCTCAACCAGATATATTTGGGGTCTCGCGCCTACGGGGTCGAGGCCGCTGCCCGGACCTACTTCGGGGTGCACGTCGGCCAGCTGACCTTGGCCCAGTCCGCCATGTTGGCTGGCTTGCCCCAGGCCCCCAGCCGGTACAGCCCGCTCAAGGATTTCGAGGCAGCTAAGGGCCGCCAGAAGTACGTGCTCGGCCGTATGCTCGAACTGGGCTGGATCACCCAGGACGAGTATGATCGCGCGGTCAAGGAACAGCTGGTGTTCAAGAGCATGGACGAACAGACCTGGGGGGTCGGGGCGTATTACCTGGAGGAAGTCCGCCGCTGGCTGGTGGATCACTTCGGCGAAGACATGGTCTACACTGGCGGCCTCAAGGTGATCACCGGCTGCGACCTGTTCCACCAGGAAGTTGCGGAAAAGGCCCTGAAGAACGCCCTGGTGGCCTCTTCCAAGCGCCGCGGTTGGAAAGGCACCCTCGACACCCTGCCTCCGGACAAGTGGAACGAATTTCTGCGCCAGGATGTGAACCCGGACGTGCTCAAGTCCGGCCAGTGGGTGAAAGCCCTGGTGACCGAGGCCTCCGCCAAGGGCCTGGTTGTGAAGTACGGCAAGCACACGGGCATCATCGAACCCAAGTACCTGGGCTGGACGCGCGGAAAAGGCCCCAAGGCGGGCGAGGTGGTCTTCGTATCTCTCGCGCCTGAGGACCCCAAGACCAAGGGCAAGACCGCCAAGCCGCCGCGACTCGGCGATGACCTCGTTCTCCAGCAGGAGCCGGACGTGCAGGGGGCCATGGTCTCCATGGATCCCAGATCCGGCGAAGTGATCGCCTGCGTCGGCGGGTACTCCTTCGAAAAGAGCCAGTTCAACCGGGCCACCCAGGCCTTGCGCCAGTGCGGTTCGGCTTTCAAGCCCATTGTCTATTCGGCGGCCATGGACGAAGGCATGACTCCGGCCACCGTGGTCATGGACAGCCCCTTCGTTTACGAGGACCCGTACACCCACAAGATATGGAAGCCTGAGAACTACGAGGGCGGCTTCCTGGGCCCCATGTCTCTGCGCGCCGCCCTGGCCAAGTCCCGCAACCTGGTCACCATCCGGGTGGCGCAGCAGATAGGCATCCAGAAGGTCATCGCCCGGGCCAAGGCCATGGGCATCGAATCCGAACTCGGGCCGTACCTGCCCATCTCCCTGGGGGCGGGAGCCGTTCATCTGATCAACTTAGCCCAGGCCTACACCGCGTTCGCCAATGCCGGCATGCAGGTGAAGCCCCGTTTCGTGCTTTCCGTGGCAGGGCCGGACGGCCAGGAGCTTTATCGCTCCGAGCCGGAACGCAAGGAGGCCATGTCGCCCCAGACGGCGTTCATCATGGACGCCATGCTCAAGGAAGTGGTCCGGGCCGGAACCGCGGGCCGGGCCATGGTCATCGGCAAGCCCATCGCGGGCAAGACCGGCACCACCAACGACGAACAGGATGCATGGTTCATGGGCTTCACCCCATACTTGCTCACCGGCGTCTACATCGGCTTCGACCAGGCGCAGTCCATGGGCAAGGGCGAAGCCGGCGGCACCACCGCGCTGCCCGCATTCGTCGAGTACCGGCTGGCCGTTGAGCCCCTGTACCCCACCGAGGATTTCCCACAGCCTCCGGGCATAGTCTGGGCAAGCGTGGACGGGGTGTCCATGCCCTTCAAGGAAGGCCAGGACAAGAGCGCCTTTGCCGGCATAATAGGCGGGGAGAGCAACATCAACTTCTCGGACCCCAACGCGCCGCTGGCCACGGGCGAGCAGTTGCTCAAACAGATGTATTAGTCAGGCGTGCGCAGCCCTGGCTTCTCTTAAAAAGCGGAGTGTGAATGGATAGCGTGTCGGATATCGGGAAGGTGCTGGAAATGGTTCGGGAAACGGCCGCATCCATTCGGGAGCTTGAGAAGTCGGCCCTGGAGGATTTGCACGGCCAGGGCGACAAGGACTCCCACCGCTTCAAGATGATGGAGAAGTGCGAGCTTCTGGCCGAAATGTCCGAGCACGCCGAGCCCTATCTCAAAGGCGACGATCCTGTCAGCGAGCGTTTGCGCCAGGGGCTCAAGGACTTCGCCCGCCGGGCCAACATGGCTCTCGACCTGGAGAGCATCTTCTTCATGTCCGCGCTTTTGTATCCCGACGATTACCAGGACGGGGACCCAAACGATCTGGAGCGGTTTCTCGCCCGCTTCGAAGGCGGCCGCGTTTAGCCGAAGTTTCCCAGGGCTCCGCCCTGGACCCGCCGGGGGGAGAGCCTCCCCCCGGACCCCGGCAATAAGCAAAGCGTCCCTGACCGGCATGCCGGTCAGGGACGCTTTGCTATTATGAGGGTCCAGGGAGACGAACGTCTCCCTGGCGGGAGAGTCCAGAGAGAGCGGCGCTCTCTCTGGTCGCCGAAGGCTCTTCTCCTAGATAATCCCTATCTCCCAGTTGAACATGCCGCCGCGCTCCTTGCGCTCAATGGTCTTGGGCATGGGTTCGCGCATATGGATGATCTGGAGGTACCCGGCCTTGACCAGGGTTTCCTCCTTCTCGGAGAGATCCAGCTCCCAGTTGGGATACATCCAGTGGTTCTGCCCGTAGCGGGTCACGAAGCAGATCTCGCCCTTGGGGCTCACGATGGGCTCGCAGGACTTCACGTCCGGGGTCATGGTGCGGCTTATGCCTAGCGGCCACAGGCCGTGGGTCACGACGCCAAGCGGCAGCGGGCTCACCCGGGGCAGGTGCAGGATGTCTTCCCCGGAAAGCTCCGGGCTCACCACGGCTCCGTCAAAGCCCATGTCCCGTAATTTGCCAAGGGCCAGCGGATTGGCCACGTTGCAGAACGGCCCGGCCCACATGAGCATCTCGCGGCGCTTGCGCCCGAGAATGCCGATCTGCCAGGGGGCGTTCAGCACGAAGCGCTTGCCGCCGCGCTTGAGGATGATCTCAACGATGTCCAGGAAGTCCTTTTCCTCGTTGGGCCAGATAACGGGCGGCAGCCACCACCAGGTGGAAGCGGCCCGGCCCAGGGGCAGATGCTGGGTCTTGGTGGCGGAAACCCACACCCCGGCCACGCCCTTGGCGGGACCCTTGGGCGGTTGGCGCCACACGTGGACGGACTCCGCCCGAACACCGCGCGGGGCCCGGAACGGCTTGGCGAAGGTGGGCTCGAAGGAGGACTCCACGGAATCGATCTCGGGAATCCGCAAGAGCTCGTCTTCCAGGGCGTTGATGCGCTTGACCAGCTCCGGCTCGCGGCGGTCGATGAGGAAGACGCTCATGCCCGCCCGTGGGCGTTCCTTGCCTTTTCCCTGAAGCGTCAGGTCGTATCGGCCGCCCTTGGGAATGGAACGGGTGACGCGCACTACCTGGTGCCCGGCCTCGTCCTCGTAGCCCAGGCGCAACAGATCGCCGGGCAGCATCGGCTGGCGCGGGTTCACGAAGTACTTGCGGGCCTCGCTCATGGAAAGCCGCCCGATCAGCTGGCCGGACCCGGTCTGGCTCTGGGAGTCCACGGGGTTGCGCGGCTTCTGGGGCAGGAAGGTGTAATGGGTGGCCGGACGGCCCAGGGCCTGCTCGATGTAGGAGAGGGCCGCCTTCTTGCTCTGGGGATCGTCCGGGGAGTCGCGCAGGATGCGGTAGGCGGTGGTGGTGTAGTAGACGTAGTGGGGGCCCTTCTTGCGGCCTTCGATCTTCCAGGCCATCACCTTGGGCATGGTCAAGAGGGCCTTGGCCAGAACATCCAGGGAAAGGTCCTGGCAGGAGAAGTAGCGGCCGGGCTGGCCCTTGCGGCTGAACACCCTGCGGCAGGGCTGCACGCAGCGTCCGCGCAGTCCGCTTTTTCCTCCCAAAAAGCTCGACCACCAGCAGCGCCCGGACACGTTGTGGCACAGGGCCCCGTGCACGAACGTCTCCAGGGCCACGCCTTCAGGGCAGGCCTCGGCCATCAGGCGGATCTCGTCCACGTTCAGCTCGCGCGGCAGCACCACCCGGGAGATGCCAAGCCCCGGCATGAGGGGCAGGGCCGTTTGAGAGGACACGTTGGCCAGGGTGGAGAAATGCAGCTCGCCCGTGTACCCGGCCTGGCGGGCCACCACGGCCATACCCAGGTCCTGGATGATCAGGGCGTCCGGCTTGACGACCTTGGCCAGACGGTCGGCCAGGCGTCCCGCCTTGGCTTCCTCACCGGGCTTGGTCAGGGTGTTCATGGCCACGTAGACCTTGCGGCCCTTGTTGTGGGCCAGGGTGGTGAGCCTGGCCAGCTCCTGTATGGAAAAGTTGTCGGCCTGCATGCGGGCGGAAAAATGCTTGAGCCCGCAATAGACTGCGTCGGCTCCGGCGGAAATGGCGGCGAGGAAGGAGTAGGCGTCGCCGGCTGGAGCAAGGATTTCTGGGGTGTGGTTCATATGTGATCAATACCGGAAAAACGGGGTTTGTGAAGACCCGCCAAAATGAACGGGTGCCGGCAACGCATGATTAAACGCCCGGAGGGCGTGGTTTTCAAAGAAGGCCGGGCGGATGTAGCCCCTTCTTTGGCTTCTGGCAAGCTTGAAGAATGGAGCCGGTGGGGGTAGTGACCGTGGCTCATTAATCATAATGGCATAATGGAGACCAACATGAGCTTGTTGTCAGGCGAGATAACCGAAGCCCTGAAAAAGGGATCCTGGATACGGCGCATTTTCGAGCAAGGCGCGGAGATGAAGAAGGTCCACGGGGACGACAAAGTGTACGACTTCAGCCTGGGCAATCCGGACCTGCCGCCTCCGCCCGTGGTGGGCGAATGCCTGTCGGACCTGGCCACGCGCGCGTCCGAACCTTTCGCCTTCGGCTACATGCCCAACGCCGGGTACCCCCACGTGCGCGAAGCCCTGGCCGTTCAGGTGAGCTCCGAGCAGGGAATTCCCTTCTCGAGCCAAGACCTGCTTTTGACCTGCGGCGCAGCCGGAGGCATCAACGCCTTTTTCCGGGCCGTGCTGGAACCGGGAGACGAGGTGCTCTGCCCAAGGCCCTATTTCGTGGAGTACGGCTTCTACGTGGGCAACCACGGCGGCAGGCTGGTGACGGTTCCGGCCAAGCTCCCCTCGTTCGATTTGGACGTTCCGGCCATGCTGGGGGCGATCACGGAGAGGACCCGGGTGGTCATGCTCAATTCCCCTAACAACCCCACGGGCTGCATCTATCCGGAAGCGAGCCTGAAGGAGCTGGCCAAAGGGCTCGAAACACTGAACGCCAAGCGCGACAAGCCCATTCTGCTCCTTTCCGACGAGCCCTACCGCTTCCTGACCTACGACGGCATATCCGTTCCTTCCTTGCCGAAGATTTACCGGTACACCGTGGTGGTCAGCTCTTTTTCCAAGAACCTGTCTCTGGCGGGCGAGCGCATCGGCTACGTGGCCCTGGCCCCGGACATGCCCGGCAAGCAGGAGCTCATGGGCGGCATCGTGTTCGCCAACCGCATCCTGGGCTACGTGAACGCCCCGGCCATCGGTCAGGCGCTTCTGCTCAAATCCCTGGGGCACCAGGTGGACGCCGGGATTTACGCCGAGCGCCGGGCTGCTATGTGCAAGGTGCTAGACGACGCCGGGTACGAGTATGCCATGCCCAAGGGCGCCTTCTACTTCTTCCCCAAGGCCCCGGGTGGAGACGACGTGGCCTTCGTGGGCAAGCTCTGCGAAGAGCGCGTGCTGGCCGTGCCCGGCATGGGGTTCGGCATGCCCGGATACTTCCGGCTGACCTTCTGCGTGGACAAGAAGGTGATCGAAAACGCTGCCGAGGGCTTCAAAAAGGCCATCAAGGGCGTCTAAGCGGGACGCAGGAGACGCGATCTCTCCCCTGGGATTCCAAAAGGCCTTGACTTTTGGAATCCCAGTTTTTGTTTTGAGTCAAGAAGGCCAACAATGAAGGGATAGAGAGATGACAGAGTTCTGGGAATCGAGTTTCATAGAGAAACAAACGATGTGGGGTTTTGAACCGTCCGATTCAGCAATTCTGGCGAAGGATTTTTTTCTTGAAAGGAAAATAAAGGATATATTGATACCTGGTTTCGGATACGGAAGAAATGCAAAAGTATTTATTGATAATGAAATTTCTGTGACCGGAATTGAGATTTCGAGAACAGCTATTGATCTAGCGAGGAAAAACGGGATCGATGTTGATATACATTATGGTCCAGTATCTGCCATGCCTTTCGACGGCAAACTATACGGAGGGATATTCTGCTTCGCACTCATCCACCTGTTGAATAATCGTGAGAGAAAGAAGTTCATTGAAGATTGCTATAGTCAGTTGCAACCAAATGGGTACATGATTTTTACAACGGTTTCCAAGAAAGCCCCGATGTTTGGAAAGGGCAGGCTGTTGAGTAAAAACCGATTCGAGGTGATGAAGGGTGTAAAAGTGTTTTTTTATGATTCTGACTCAATACGCAGGGAATTCGGAAAATATGGCTTGGTGGAATTTTCAGAGATTGATGAGCCCAGTAAGAATATGGATAATAAACCCTCGATAAGATTTGTGCTTATAAAGTGTAAGAAGAAAATTTCCAGTTAAACGTGCCACTTGGTGTGGCCCCAAGGCTTTAAGATGGTGATGAGGATCATGAGGCTCACCACCGCCAGCTGGGTCAGGGCCACGGTCATGTTCATGGCCGACTGCAAAATTGTGCCGGGAGGCACCATGCCGTCGGGCGGCAGGTTGCGGCTGAAACGGACCATCATCTCAAGCCACGGCGTGAGCCAAAGAAACCCCACCACCACGTAGCCTGTGGTGACCACCCATTTGATGATTATCCACCAGTATTTGAAAAAGCCGAAATTGGTCATGGCCGAATAGAAGAACCCGGTGAGCATGCACAGCAGCGCGGCCGGGGCCACGACCCAGGTGTCCACGAGTAAGAGGATGGTCCGGTAGGCGAACATCTCGGCGGCCAGCTGGGGCTCGAACATGAACTGGATGACCGTGATGCAGATGGTGGCCCCGCCCCACATGGAGGCGAAGCAGATGTGCAGGGTTTTCAGCCAGCGCAGTTCCTTGCCCCGGATGCGGTAGTGGATAAGCTGGTGGTCGCCCAATAGGCTCTCCTTGGGTGCACGCATAATTGACTTTCTACCATGAGGGACATGTATGTGGAAGGAACATAATTATTTTCAAGTCAGGTATCCTTAAATAATAAGCTAATACGTTCGATATATTACATTGACATTTATATACGTGGCTATCCCCTTAACTCCGCATAGGTGACAGGGGTGGCACTGGAGCAGGCCCTCAAGAGGCGGTCGAAGCCCTGCCCAGGCCAGAAACGGCGGTTGAATCGGTAGCAGAATTCATCGAGGTATTTTTGAAGATGC